>JBCBCD010000233.1:0-8608 GCA_038530915.1 Bacteroidota bacterium | reverse complement strand
TTTGACTTTTGTGGATAAAAAGGCAGAACTAGAACGTAGTAAGCTCATTGCTTCTACCGAAGATGATAGAACCATAGAAGGACTGAGTTTTGAAATGGACCTAGAAGTAACCGAAGAATCTAAAATACGCATCATTTTTGATGAACAAGCTGGTGATATCATAGAAGGTAGTGGTCGAGGAAACCTGCGGATGTTGTTGCCCCGGGGGCAAGAATTTCAAATGTTTGGCAACTACATTATTGAACGAGGAGATTACCTTTTCACTCTCTACAATGTGGTCAACAAAGACTTCAGGATCAATCGAGGTGGGACGGTTAAATGGACGGGTGATCCTTTTAAAGCAGAAATTGACATCCAGGCAGAATACAAAAACCTAAACGCACCGGTTTCCAATTTCATCCAGGAATACTTGCTTGCTGCAGATGCGGATTTGAAAAATGAAGCCTCACAAGCCACCAATGTTGATTTATCCTTAAATCTCCAAGGTGAATTGATGCAACCCATCGTAAGCTTCGACATCGATTTTCCCAATCTCCGAGGACAATTGCAAAACTATACTGACAGCAAACTACGCATCCTCAAGCAAGACCAGAATGAGCTCAACAAACAGGTTTTCGGGTTGATTTTAGCTGGCCAATTTTTACCATCTGACTTTGGCCTCCAAGGCAGTCAAATCCTTTTCAATACAGTAAGTGAACTTTTATCCAATCAACTTTCACTTCTGATCACAGAGCTTTTCTCCGAATTCATAGGGGAGGGGGAAGTATTGACAAGCATAGATTTTGACATTGCTTACAACCAATACCAATCTGTCGACCTAGGTGATGGACAAGATGTAAATGGGGGAGAAGAAGTACAAGTTCGACTCAAACAAAACTTTTTCAACAACAAATTGTCCATTTTAGTAGGTGGTAATATCGACATTAATAATTCCTTACAATCTGCTCCCGGTACCAACAATGGTGCCTTCATAGGAAATGATTTTGTGTTGGAATATGCAATTACTAATGACAGAAGCTTAAAGCTGCAAGTCTACCAAAGATTAGAACCAGACATCGGTGGTGGCAGGCGTTTCCAAATCGGTACCGGACTCAGCTACCGAAAAGAATACAAATCGTTCAAAGACTTCTTAAGAAGCTTTAAAAAGGATGCTAACAACAGCAAGAAAAAGAATAAGAAAGATCGTAGCTAAAATGTGTTTAGAGCTTAGAGGGTTAGAAGTTTAAAATCTATACTAACCCTCTAAGCCTCTAACCCTCTAAACTCAAAATAATGGACCAAAATGTACTCAATTTCTTAAAAGACCTCTCCAAGAACAACTACCGCGAGTGGTTTCATGAAAACAAAAAACGCTGGGAGAAAGAAGCCAAGAAACCTTTCCAAGCGTTTGTTGCCCATCTAATCGAAAAAATCCAAGAGGTAGATCCTGAGTTGGTCACCACTTCTAAAGAATCTATCTTTAGAATTCATCGTGATACCCGTTTTTCCAAAGATAAAACGCCCTACAAAACACATTTATCTGCTTTTATTTCTCGCCATGGCAAAAAAAACAAAGAACTCCCCGGTTTTTACATACAATTGGGCCCCGGCAGTCTCATGATGGGAGGAGGTGCCTATTTTATGGAAACAGCAACACTTAAAAGATTACGCGAGCACATTAGCTTACACCCACAAGAATTTCATAATTTGGTCACGGATGCCAACTTTTTAGAAAAATTTGAAGAGATCAAAGGAGAAAAGCACAAGCGCATCCCAAAAGAATACAGAGACTTCCACGAAACACAACCCCTCATCGCCAATAAACAGTTCTACTACATGGCGGAGATGGATCCAAATACCATTACTCAGGACAACTTCATAGACATTGCTTTTGAGCATTATAAAGTGGGAAGACCTTTGAATGAATTTTTAGAAGCGGGGATGATTGGGTAAAAGGGGTAATAAAACGTTTACGCTTTAATCACAACAACTCCATGCTACTCAAGCGACTCTACCTGTCCGTATGGATGGTGAAAAAATAATTTCCTATATTTATTGAAATTACATATTTCCCACTACACCCAATGGATTTAAACTGGAACCTACTACTCAAACGCATACAACGTGGCAGAGCCGTCCTCCTGCTTGGTCCGGAGGTCATTATGAGCCAGCACCCCAGCCAGCTTCCCCTCAAGGAAACCCTGCAAAACCACATCCAATCCGAACTGGAAGACCTACTCGATCCTGAAGACCTCAAGCGCATCGAATACTATAGCGAAGATGGATTCTTTTTTCTCGAAGACAATTACCGGCTAGATGTAGTAGAGTGCGTGCTCAAGTTTTTCGAGTCACAAGAGCCGGGCGATTTATACCATAAATTGGCTCAATTGCCCTTCCACATGATCCTCTCTCTTTCACCGGATAGATTACTCAGCCAAGCTTTTGACCAACAAGGCTTGCCGCATCATTTCCATTTTTACGATAAGAAAAACTACAACGCCACTCAAGACAACGAAATACTCAACTTCAAACCCTCACAAGAGAACAGACTGATCTACAACCTCTTTGGCAGCATTGACAATGAAGACTCCCTCATCTTATCCTACGATGATCTTTTCGAGTTTTTACAACGCATTTTCAACAATTACAAGCTACCACAAACGGTAGAAGAAACCATTTTCGAAGCCAATTATTACGTTTTCATCGGCTTCAACTACAGCAAGTGGTACCTCAAACTGCTCTTGCGCCTCATGAAGATGCACGAAGAAGTCAAAAAAGTATTCGGCATGGACGAACCCTCCCGAGCAGAGCACGAAACCTTCTTCGTCAACGAGTTCAATATGAACTTCACCCGGCTGGATACCATTGACTTCATCAATACACTACACAGCAAATGCCAGGAAGAAGGCATGCTATTGTCAAAAAATGCAACAACCAAAAATAAACTACCTATAGAAATGTACAACAAAGCCAAAACTCAAATCACTCAGGGCGATATCGAAGGTGCCTTCGAAACCCTGACAGCTCTCAATCAGAAAAACAAGACCTCCAACGATTTTTCAAATCGATTGGTCCTCTTACAAGCGCGTTACCAAAAGCACAAGGCGGACCTTGGCAGAGGCATCCTCTCCAACGAGCAAAGCACCCTCGGCCACAACCGCATCTTGAATGACTTATTGGCCTTAACAAATGAATATAAACCCTAAAACTCCATGAAACTCTTTCGACTCCATGGTGAAAAAGACTAGAAAATGAAAAGAAACTACCGTTATCCCGGCGCCCCCTCCTTCCAAAAAGAAGACCAACACATCTTCTTCGGTCGCGATCAGGAACAAGCTGAACTCCTACGGCTCATCCGTCTGGAGCAGATGACGGTATTGTATGGCAAATCCGGCCTTGGAAAAACCTCCCTCCTCAATGCGGGTGTATTGCCCCAGCTCGAAGCCTACGGCCGGGAAGAAGACGAACCCACTTACGACTGCCTCAAAATCCGCTTCTTCGCTTGGAAGGATGAAAACAGTCAATCACCACTAGCTACCCTGCGCAAAGAAA
Source organism: Bacteroidota bacterium (assembly GCA_038530915.1). Classification (GTDB taxonomy): domain Bacteria; phylum Bacteroidota; class Bacteroidia; order Chitinophagales; family Saprospiraceae; genus JANQPA01. Next base: position 5,077 of record JBCBCD010000233.1, on the reverse strand, counting down.
CGGTAGAGAATCAAACATTACATCCCTTGCTGCAACAGTTGGACCTGGACTCCACTGACCTCTGGTATGGCTTTAAAAACAGACAACTTTCCAGTGAAGAAGGCAGTGTTTTTACTTTGGTTTTCGACCAGTTTGAAGAGCTGTTTACTTATCCAGAGGAGCAAGTAAAAGCTTTCAAAGAAGCCCTTTCACAGCTCATCCATGCCAATCTACCCTCTGCGTTTAGAAAAGCCTTGCGCAGCAATACTAAGCTAAGCAGAGCAGACAAAACCGCTTTATTGCAAGCCATTCCCATCAAGGTGGTGATGAGCATCCGTTCCGACCGTTTGAGTCTGATGGATAAGTTGACGGATCTCCTACCCAATGCCTTGGTCAATCTGTATGAGTTAAAACCTTTGAGCCGCACTCAGGCAGCAGCGACCATTGTAGAACCGGCCCAAAAAGAGGGTAGTTTTGACACGCCTCCTTTTATCTATACCAGCGGAGCACTAAATGCCATGCTCACTCAGCTCGAAGATGATCAGGGACAGATAGAACCCTTCCAGATCCAATACCTCTGTGAGCATGCCGAGCAAGTGGTACAAAAAACAGGCTCTACAACTCTCACCAAAGAAGAGCTGGGTGACTTCTCCCAACTCTTCAGCAACTACTACAACAATAAAATAGCCGAAGTAGGCAATCCAACCGAACAAAAGAAAGCACGCAAGCTACTGGAAGATGGATTGCTCTTTCAAAATGTAAGACTATCGGTACTAGAAAGACAGGTCACTGATCGAAAAGGCTTTAATGTACCGCTACCCATCGTGCAAGAACTGGAAAATATCCGCCTCATACGCGCAGAAAGAAGAGAGGATCAGACTTTTTATGAGATTACACACGATACTTTGGTAGCTCCCATACTGGAATCCAAGAATGAAAGAAAGAGAAAAGAACGAAGGCGAAGGCTTATTGGAATTGGAATCATAACTGCCTTATTGCTACTTGGTGCTATAGCTGCTATTGTGTATGTAATCGATTTATACAATGAAGCTAGGCAAAATGAAAAAGAGGCAAAAGACAATGAAGCCCTAGCCATTCGAAATCAAGAGATTGCAGATAGTACCTTGGCTGAAATAGAAATCATCAATGATTCTTTATTGGCAACTCAATTGGAATTAGATACGGCTTTATTGGATGCCATCAAAGCAAATAATAAAGTATTGTCTGAAAATGAACGATTTAGGAAGAGCTATTCGCCCTATTTGTTGTCTGAGGCGAAGAAGGCTTTTGAGGTAGATGATGTGAGGTTAGCTTTGCGATTGGCACAGGAGTCTTTGAAATATTATTCTGAAAATAACTCTACGAAGATTTTTATAGGAAAAACTATCTCCTCAATGGCAAAAATATTTGAAAGTAACAATATATTTCTCTACAATGAGAATGGCAGGTATTTAGCATTTTACTCTGATCTTCAAAAGTATGTAGGAACTCTGAATATCTTGGAAATTGAAAGCAATAAAAAACAATATTTTAATGGGAGTTCATTTAGTGGCTACTATTTCAACTGGTATGATAAGAATGGAAAATACATAACTTTTTTTACTAATATTAAAGATGATGAGGGAACACTTAATATACTAGAGTTAAAGAATGGGAAACAACAATATTTTGAGCATATTAAAATAAAAAGTTACAGTTATAGTGGAGGTGGAAAATATTTGACATTTTCATCGGATGTTCAGGAAGATAAAGAAACCCTGAATATATTAGAACTGAAAAGTGGCAATAAACAAAGTTTTTATAAAACTTACCGAAAAAGTATAAACTATAGTAGAGATGGAAAATACATAACTTTTTCTACTGCTGCTAAAGATAGTACAAGGACTTTAATTTTACTTAATTTAGAAAGTAATACAAAACAAGTTTTTGATAATTGCTTCTCTACTGGCTTTTATAATGAAAAAGAAAATCAACGAAGTAAGTATTTAACCTATTATACTTTTGACCAGGATAGTAATAAAGTTATAACACTATTTGAACTAGAAAGAGGGGTAATGAAAAGTTATAATATCGGGAAACAACATAATTACCACTACAATATAGATGAAAAATATATTTATTATTTCACCGATGTTCAAGACAATACGGGAACTCTAAATTTACTGGAATTAGAAACTAATGAAAAACAAAGTTTTGAAAACCTTTATCTTAATAAATCTGTTCTAGATGGCTATCAATACTCTAAGGATAGAAAATATATTTATTATTTCACCGATGTTCAAGACAATACAGGAACTCTAAATTTACTAGAATTAGAAACTGGTAAAAGATTAGGCTTTGAGAATAGCTATTATGTTTGGGATGACTATCGTTATAGACGGTATGAGAAATACCTAGTTTTTTTCACCGATATTAAAGACAATATAGGAACTCTAAATTTATTAGAACTAGAAACTAATAAAAAACTAAGCCTTAATAATGTTTATCATGATGAAGATAAATTTAAGATTAGATACAGTTTAGGTAATGATGAAAAGTATATAATATTTTTTAAAAATGTCAAGGATGATATTGGAGCCCTAAATGTATTAGAGCTAAAGAGTGGCAAAAGACAAAGCTTTGAAGTTAATTATCAAGCCAACTATCGCAAGATTGAGGATGGAAAATACATAACTTTTTTCACCAATGTTATGGGTGATATTAGGACATTACATGTATTGGAGTTAGAGACAGGTGAAAAATTCGACTTTACTAATTGTGATGCTAGTACTTTAAAATATAGTGAAGATGAAAAATATTTGAGTTTTTGTACTAATACTCAGAATGATAAACCAACTCTCACTTTACTAGAACTAGAAACTGGTAGAAAACTAAGTTTTGATAACTTCAAATATGATAGCGAATGCTATAATGAAGATGGAAAATACTTTAGTTTTTATACTAATATTCAAGATAATGTAGGTACTCTAACTATAGTAGAACTAGAAACTGGTAGAAAACTAAGCTTTGAAAATAGCTATTATGATTGGAATCTTTTTAATTTTGATAACAACTATTATTCCTATTATAGTGAAGATGGAAAATATTTGAGCTTTTATACCAATGTCCAAGATAATACAGCAACTCTGAATATGTTGGAATTAAAAACTGGTAGAAAACAGAGCTTTGAAAATATTCACCTTGAAATACATTACTACCATAAGAATCATATCTATAGCATTGATGGTAAATATGTTTTATTAATAAAAGATAATTCAAAAACTTTACAACTTTTGGAATTAGAAACTTTTCAGATCATAAGAACTTTGAATTGTCAATTTGAAATTTCAAAAGCGCAATTCACAAATGATAGTCGGTTTGTATTGATCTATTCAGATTATCCTGGCTCAAATCCCAACGGTGTCCTCAAAATCATTCCCACCCATCTTAAAGACGAAGATGTCTTCGAGTATTACGACAAGCTTTACCCACCTTTGAGTGCGGAGGAAAAGAGGCAGTATGGATTAGAGTAGGGGATTTATGATTGTTGGTGTTTTTATTTGGTCTAAAAGTCTAATCGGCTATCGCCTGGTCTAAGGGTTTAATTTGCTGTGCTGGCAGAGTCTCGTTTTTCCATAAAAAAAATCATGCAAGAATATAACCTCCAAAAACACAGCCCGTTCAACCCTTAGACCCTTCAACCAAATAAAATCATTCATTCTTCAATGCCTCAATCGGACTCGCCATGGCCACCCGCGTCGACTGAAAACTAATCGTCAAAAAGGCAATCAAGATCGCTACCAAGCCAGCTACCGGAAAGATCCACCACTCAATAGCCGTCCGATACGCAAAACCTTCTAGCCAACGATTCATACTCAACCAGGCGATGGGTGCACCCAGAACAAAGGCAATGCCCACCAAAAATAAGAATTCACGAGACAATAAGCCTATGATGTGTGCCGTGGAAGCACCCAATACTTTTCGGATACCAATCTCTTTGGTACGACGCTCGGTAGCAAAAGCAGAAAGTGCAAACAAGCCCAAGCAAGCGATCAAAATGGCTAAACCTGCAAAGATCAGTACTAGTGCAGCCAATCTTTTCTCTGAGCGATAGAGTGTTTCCAATTTACTATCCAGGAAGGTGTATTCAAAAGCTGCGTTGGGAGCCGTGCCTTTGAATACGTTTTGTATCTGAGTCATGGTATTGGATAGCTCAGCCGTCTTCAGTTTGACCAATAAATATTGCAAACGATCAGAAGGGCGGTTATGAAAAGCATAGTTACCTATCTTTTGACGCAGTGGTCCGTAGTGGAAATTATCAGTCACACCTACTACACGTGTATTGCGCATGCCATTGTCAATCTCTCTGCCAATCGCTTCCTCGGGCGTTATGCCAAGATAGTCAACAGTAGATTTATTAAGTACAATTTCTACTATTGTATCATTCTCTTCTCTCACCCGCAATGGACGACCAGCTAATAGTTCAATGTCCAATACATCAAATACATTGGGGTAAGCTCGACACATGCTGAGGTCGGCTGCTTCTCCTTCCGCTGCACCAGGCTTGCTAATCGTATAGCCACTGGCAGAATGCCCCGGATAAGTCTGTGATATGGCAGCTTGATCTATATTGGGCAATTGCAGGAGCTCTTTTTCGAGTGCATTGACATTGGTGAAGGGGCGGATACTACTGATGCGAAGAGCTACTACCTGTTCCGGATCAAAACCTAATTCTTTTTGCTGGATGTATTGCAGTTGTTTGTAAAAAATGAAAGCACTCACAATTAAAATAGTAGAAATGGCAAATTGAAAAACAACTAAGCCTTTTCTGATCATCACTGCTCCACCAGTTTTAGGACGAACCTGTCTCAATATTTGTATGGGTCTGAATGATGATAAATACAAAGCAGGGTAAGAGCCTGACAAAGCGGTTATGCCCAACCAAATGCCCAATATCATCAATCCGTATTTTGGTTGCAACAACTGCATAAAAGATAGTGATTTACCAGATATACTGTTGATGGCAGGTAAGCTAAAACCTAGGATGATTAGAGACAATACGATTCCACCAGCTGCGAGTAAAGCGGTTTCCACATAATATTGTCTAATCAATTGAGCA
>JBCBCD010000232.1:6992-8615 GCA_038530915.1 Bacteroidota bacterium | reverse complement strand
GGTAATGGAGCTTTAAAAGGAGGAATGCCAATATACAAATACATTGCCAACCGTTTTTTGACCCCAATACCACGTCGTACAGACCATCTCCAATAATGTTGACCATAGCAGGAATCAGTTTAGGAGTATACTGATAATCTGGATGCAACATGATAACTATATCTCCTCCTAATTCTAAGGCTTTGTTATACAATGATTTTTGATTGCCACCATATCCTTTATTCTTTTCGTGTTTGATTACATGATTGATACCAATTGACTTTGCAACTTCAACGGTATTGTCTTTGCTGGCATCATCACATAAAATAACTTCATCCACTAAATCCATTGGGATTTCTTTATAAGTCTTTTCAAGAGTAAGTGCAGCATTATAAGCAGGTAAGACGACGATTACTTTTTTTCCATTGTACATATATAAAAGCTTTAAAATGAGGTAAAAGAACCATTGGCTCATTTTTTCATTTCGCGGCAAATATATAAAAAGGCTTTACAAACTTATGGTTATCAATGTTTTCTTAATATTAAATCTGTCAACTTTAGACAAGGAAATTCATACCAACAACCAACAACCAACAACCAAATTACAAAGTCTTCAAATACTCAATAACGGCACTTCTTTCCTCCTCCTTCAATTTATCACCATAATAATGACCAGAATTACTATAACTAGGCATGGTAGTATCATAGGTCCACTTGCCACTGGCATTCTTTTTATTTTTATAATTCCAACCCAATTTTGTAGGATTGTAATCGTCACTTTTGCCTGACCTTTGCCAATAGGTAGGGCGTTGTGAACTATTGAGCAAATCTTCTACCGTAGGTACAGAACCATTGTGTAAATAAGGAGCTGTGGCCCAAATGCCATCCAAGGGTGGCGCTACATAACCTGCTTCAGGTTCAAGGCGTGATTTAGGGTAGCTATTGGCAAACCAGCTTTCGTTGTACCAGTCTGTTATTCTGGCTTTCATAGCGTAGGTTGCATAGTAGGGGTCTGTCTTAACATGGTTTAGTGCGACTACTTTGTTAGGGTAAGTTTCGTTTTCACCGTAGGTGCCATGACATTTGCTGCAATGATTATTGAAAACGCTTTCTCCTCTTTTGGCCAACTCTTCATTGATGGAAAAAGGGTAGGCAGGAGGTTCCAATTGTTCCATCCATGCCACAACATCTTTGAAATTGATTACTGCTTCTCGAGCAGCAGTACTATCAGGAATCCCTAAATAGGAAGCCTGAAAAAGCAATTTGGTAAAGTCTCCACGACCGACTGCTGTATAATAAAGCGCATTTTTCTTTTTAACATTCCAAAGCGGCGGTACATCAGAAGCAATAGTATACTTAGGCATGTCGTACAAAGGTTCTTCCAAATACGTGAGGTCTTCCGGGTTTCTGTGCCTAACAATGGATTCTGCCAACCAGGCAGCTGGGTTGACTCCTCTTTGGTGGGTTTTAATCTCTTTAGCGGAAGCTTTATAATATTTAGCAAAATCTTCGTAAGCCTCCCATTCCAAAGCATTTTTATTGTAACGAATGTTCATTGCTAAACTTATGACACTGGAAAGGGTACCAAAGGGTGCTTTATAGTTGGAAAAACTATTGCCCATACCAATCACTACTTCTCCATTT
>JBCBCD010000232.1:0-6982 GCA_038530915.1 Bacteroidota bacterium | reverse complement strand
TTTTTTCCCGGAAAAACAGAAGCCGCATAGAATACATTTTCATTCAAACCTTCCCGCTCCAGTACATTATTACCTCGATTGATCACCTTTTTGACCATAGGATAGGGTAGACCCGAACCGACATAAGATCCGTATTTCAAATAATCAAATCCTTTTTCCGGGTCACCTCCTTCAGCTTGCGGCTCTGCCGGAATCTCTTTTACTTTCCAATCTGGTTCTACATCCAATGGATATAAGCCCTTCGTCGTACTACACGCATAAACCAGCAATACAGCTGTAAATGCCAACCACTTTTTCATAGCTTGATTTTAATAATACTTGTTGAATTTATTGGGTAACAAATGAAAAACGTGGATGTTTTAGATTTAGTTGTTGGTTTTTAGTTGTTCGTTTTTATCACCTTACAACCAACAACCAACAACCAACAACCAACAACCAACAACTAACTTCTGCTTCCCATACTGACCATCTCCAATAAGGAAGTCACTATTCCATCAGGCTTCTCAGAATAGTGAAACAATCTTTCTACCACCACTAAATCTAAAAAGAAGCGAGATCGATCAAAAGAACGGGTGTAAGACTCATTGAAATAGAACTTGATATCTTCAAAAGGAGCACAGCCCAATAACTGATAAGAGCTATCTCTAATATCGTAAGCTACTACTATATAGTAATCTTTCTTTTTATTGAGTACATGACACAATAAGAAGACGGGATAGTCAAAAAAGTAGGTGGGCCAAAAACCAAATAAGTTGGCTTCAAAGAGTGGGTAAAACAGTTTTTCACTGCGAATGTGATTTTTATTCAATAAAAGCTGCAGGGTATTGAGTTTCTCCTGCATCTTATTGATTGGAATGTCAGATTGATCCAGGGCTAAAAAAGACTTCCATTTGCGTTCTTTGATGTCAAAATAATCAACATCGCCAATTCTAAGCTTATAATCAAAGCGCTCGTAACCAGGAACGACATAGCCAGGATAATAATAGTTGAGCTTGATACTTTGGCTGTATTCAATCTCTGCCAGCATGGTGTAGATACCTAAGCTATACTGCTGATAATCCGGATCATAAATCCCCATAATACTGGCCGAACTCTTATATCCCAAATCAAAATAACTTACAGCTATTAGTTGATTACCATCATAAACAGCGACTTCATAGGTATTGTAAAGGTTAGAATCTTCTCCATCCAATAGGGAATCTTGCAAGGAAGGAGCCAAAAGGCCTTTAAAATTGCGTTTGTATTTTTGATACAATTCTTCCCTTTTATAATCAATAATGGCTTTACGAACGATAGTGGTAAAATCTTTCTTATTCTTTTTGATGATTTTCTTTAGACTTTTTCGAAAAGAATAAGAGCGAATATCCAGGCGGATCCAAATGGCAGAAAAAATGCTTTCCCCAAAACACAAGAAGTGAGTAGTAAAGATAGACTGCCCCATCCGATACCAACCTTTTTCAAGATAAGTATCCAGCTCTTTAGGCTGCAGCAGTTCTGGATAATGTTTTTCTGCGAACATTCAGTTAAGTGTCAGTCTACTTATTAAGTGATCAGACTGTTTAAAGTTTACCAGTAACACGATAATTTAAATAAAAGTTTATGAGTTTATCTGTTTATAAGGTTAATAGTTCACATTATACTTTCTTTTCGCTTTCCTAAAGGTAGAAGTGGGTTTTCCTAAACACTTAAACCTCTAAACTCCTAAACAGCATGGCTAAATCACCAGTCTCAATTGGTCCTTTTTTCTTGATTTCAAAGGCGACTTTAAATCATTTGTGTCGATTTAACTGAAAGTAGAAAGAATAGCTTAGAGTGCCTATTAAAATGGAAATTATTTTTTTATCAACAATTAACCAACACCACCTAGATAAATATTTTCATTCTATTTGGCTAAGTCGTAATTTAGTAGCTAGGTTAATTTTAAGAAAAAATACTATGAAACAATACTTGGATCTTTTGCAACACATCTTAGATGAAGGTAATGAAAAGGGAGACCGTACAGGGACCGGTACTTTAAGTGTATTTGGTTATCAGTTGAGGGTAGATTTACAAGAAGGCTTCCCCTTATTGACTACTAAAAAACTGCACCTTAAGTCAATTATTTACGAATTACTGTGGTTTTTGAAAGGAGACACCAATGTAAAATACCTTCAAGACAATGGAGTACGCATTTGGAATGAATGGGCAGATGAAGAAGGCAACCTCGGACCAGTGTATGGAAAACAATGGGTCAGCTGGCCTACTCCCAACGGAGAACACATCAATCAAATTGAAAGAATCATTTCGCAACTAAAAAATAATCCGGATTCCAGACGCATCATAGTAAGTGCGTGGAATGTGAGTGAACTGGATCAAATGGCTTTAATGCCTTGCCACGTGCTCTTTCAGTTTTATGTAGCCAATGGTAAACTTTCTTGTCAATTGTATCAACGATCTGCTGATGTTTTCTTGGGAGTACCTTTTAATATAGCTTCTTATGCACTGTTGACTTTAATGGTAGCACAAGTATGTGATTTGGAACCAGGTGACTTCATCCACACCTTTGGAGATGTACACATTTACAACAACCATATGGAACAAGTAAAGCTACAATTGACTAGAGCGCCAAGACCTATGCCTAAAATGACAATCAACCCGGAAGTAAAAGATATCTTTTCTTTCAAGTTTGAGGATTTTGAATTGAGCGATTACAATCCACATCCACACATTAAGGCAAAAGTGGCCATTTAATACCAGAATGAAATTTATTTCAAATACATCAAATTTTATAAGAACTCCCTTCTTGCTTATGCAGTTGAATTTTAAGAAATAATAATGACAAAAATCATTTTGACATAATTATAACAAATCTAAAAAACTATATACATTTATGGCTTTGAATTTTGAACAGGCTAAATGGAGAGCAAATTGTAGTTGTTTAGAATGAGTCTAAATAGGGATGGAGTTTTTTTAAAATTTTGTGTAACAAACTACCTCAACATATATTTGTCCTGACATAAAAAAGACATTAGTTTCAGCTAGATAAACTATTTCAAACATGATCAATAATTCTTGGTTTAAAAGCCTATTGGTTTTTTTGTCCATAATTTCTCTGACATCGAGCTTGTTAGCACAGGCAGAAGCTGATCTTGAGAACCTTAACCTGGATGAGGGTAAAACATTGTTCAGAAATTATTGTGCAACCTGTCACGCAACAGATATGAAATCTGATCTTACTGGTCCTGCCTTAGGGGGAGCAGAAGAACGTTGGGCGGATTATCCACCAGAAGATTTATACCGTTGGATTCGCCAGTCTCAAGCAATGGTCAATGAAGGCCACCCTAGAGCTACAGAACTTTGGGCAGAATGGGGCCCAACAGTAATGAATAACTTCTTACAATTAACTGATCAAAATATTGCTGATATTTTAGGCTATATCGATGGTGTATACACCGAGGTATATCCTCCAAGGGTAGCCGGAGCACCAGCACCTGGCGTTGTTACAGCGGAAAAGCCAGACAATACGTTATTATTTGTTGCTTTAGCCGTTATTCTTGGTATTCTCGCAGTTATTTTGGCTCGCATCGTTTCCAACTTGAATTATATGATTCAGGTTAGGGAAGGTGAAGATGCAAGACGTAGAAGTTTAGTAGAAATATTAACCAGTAAAGGTGTTATTGCTTTTGTTGTATTTGCTTTGGTAGTAGTTGGTGGTTATACCACAGTAAACAATGCTATCATGTTAGGGCGTCAGCAAGGTTATGCTCCCGAACAGCCTATCAAGTTTTCTCACGCAACTCACGCGGGTCTAAATCAGATCGATTGTCAATATTGTCACGATGGTGCGAGAAGAAGTAAGCACTCTGTCATTCCTGCTGCCAATACTTGTATGAATTGCCACAAAGCAATTAAAGTAGGTAGTCAATACGGTACGGCAGAGATTACAAAGATCTATGCATCTATCGGTTATGATCCAAATACGGATACTTATTTAGAGAATTACGATGCGATGAGTCAGTCTGAGATAGAAAAGATCTACAAAAAGTGGATAGATGATACTTATGTTAAAGATAATCAGACTGCTCCTGAAGATAATTACTCTCAAAACCAGTGGGATGATATTGTAGCTTCTTTGACCAATGAAAATAAGACGAAGGTACAAGGTCCAATCGAATGGATTAGAATCCACAACTTACCAGATCACGCTTACTTCAATCATGCTCAGCACGTTACAGTTGGTAAAGTAGAATGCCAGACTTGTCACGGTCCTGTTGAAGAGATGGAAGTAGTACAACAATATTCACCACTATCTATGGGATGGTGTGTAAACTGTCACAGACAAACGGAAGTACAGTTTGCAAACAACGATTACTACAAGGCTTATGAGAAGTACCACGAAGAAATTGCGAATGGTAGCCGTACAAAAGTAACCGTTGAAGATGTTGGTGGTCTTGAATGTCAAAAGTGTCACTACTAGTTCACCTATATAAACTAGGATTACGCATCCATACAAACGAAAAATCATTTACCGGGGTAGGTAAAAATAGCTTACCCCGAAAAAACAAATAGGCTCTATAAATAATGAAAAAGCAACATAAAGATATTTGGATTGGGGTCGATCAACTTACCAACCACCCTGAATATCAAAAACTCAACAAAGAAGAATTTAATGAACTTCCTGTTGTTGATACTCTTTCTGAAGAGCAAAATCTTCAATCTGAAACCAGCCGAAGAGATTTTTTAAAGTATTTGGGTTTTGGACTAGGTGCAGCTACTCTGGCTGCTGGTTGTGAGATTCCTGTCAAACGCGCCATCCCTTATGTAATTAAGCCAGATCAAATCGTTCCTGGTGTAGCTACTTATTATGCTTCTACTTTCGTACAAGGTGGAGATTATTGTCCGGTTTTGGTAAAAACCAGAGAAGGTCGTCCTATTAAAGTTGAAGGTAATAGCTTGTCTAGTATCACTGGTGGTGGTACAAGTGCAAGAGCTCAGGCTAGTGTCTTAAGCTTGTATGATACAAGCCGTATTCCTGGACCTTTCAAAATTGCTGATGGAAAATTGTCAGGCGCTACTAAGCGTTCAAGAGGAATGGAGTGGTCAGCAGTGGACGAAGAAATAGGTGGAAAATTGAATGCCAATTCTCGTGTGAGAATTGTAACGAATACAAATATGAGCCCTAGTGCGAAGGCTGCAATGGATGCTTTCAAGCTGGCTTACCCAAATACAGAAGTAGTTACCTATGATCCGGTATCTTCTTCTGCTATTTTACAAGCAAATGAAGAGTCTTTTGGTCAGGCTGTAATCCCTGATTACAAGTTTGAAGATGCACAGGTGATTGTAAGTTTCGATGCTGACTTCTTGGGCACCTGGATCTCTCCAATCGAATATGCTGCTAAATACATCCAGAATCGTAAGATCAAGGATGTAGAAAATCCAAGCATGTCTTACCACGTACAAGTGGAAAGCCATATGAGCTTGACAGGGTCTAACTCTGATAACCGTATTTTGGTTAAGCCTTCTCAGCAAGGTGCTGCAATCGTTGCTCTTTACAATGAAGTAGCTGCTTTGACAGGTGGTGCAAGCGTAAGTGGACCTAAATTGAATGCTACTCAGGCTGCGAAGTTCAAGAAATTAGCTCAGCGTCTGGTTGATAATAAACAAAAGTCTTTGGTAGTTTCTGGCTCAAACAATGTTGGTGAGCAAGTTTTGATCAATGGTATCAATGCTATGTTGGACAACTACAGCCACACCATCGACTTTACTCACGCTTCTATGCAGCGTCAAGGCATGGACAAGCCAGTTCAAGACCTGATCGCTGATATGAAAGGCGGAAGGGTAGACGCATTATTTGTAATGGATGGTGCAAATCCTGCTTGGGACTTGCCTAATGCTGCTGATTTTGCAGCAGGTATGGTTAAAGTTGGATTGAAAGTTTCTTTCTCTGGCTTGCCAAGTGAAACGACTATGCTTTGTGACTATGTGACTCCTACCAATCACTTCTTAGAGTCTTGGGGTGATGTAGAAGCTAAAAAAGGTCATTTCAGTTTGATCCAACCAACTATCAGTCCTTTATTCAATACTCGTCAGGCAGAATTGACCTTATTGATGTGGGCTAAGGATGAAACTTTAAACACAGAATCTGATCAACCTTATTTCGAATATTTGAAATCAACTTGGGAAACCAACATTTTCCCACAGCAAACCAAGTTTGCTACTTTCCAACAGTTCTGGGATAGTTCTTTGCACGATGGTGTATTTGAGGCGGCTCAGGAAGGAGGTGCTATTTATGAGTTTGCCGGAGATGTGAATGCTGCAGCTTCAAAGGTTCGCAAACCTGCGGCTGGAGATGCGATGGAGATTTCATTCTTCGAAACAGTAAACATGGGAGCAGGTCAGTATGCTAACAACCCTTGGTTGCAGGAAATGCCAGATCCAATCACTCGTTGTGTTTGGGGGAACTATCTTGCAATTCCGGTAAGTTGGGATGGAAGCAGAAGATTCCAGTCTTTGAACAACTTGAATGAAAGAGAAATATATGGTGAAGCTGATATGGTAGATCTCCAGGTAGGAGATATAAGCAATACGGCTACTACTGTACGTCAGTTTGGCCAAATGGAAAATACAGTTGCTTTGGCGATTGGTTATGGCCGTGAGATGTCTGGAATGACTGGCCAGGCATTGGGTGATAAAGTGGGGATTAATGCTTATCCAATGATGAGCATCGATACAAATGGCAACACTCAGTACTATGCAACAACAGTAAGTGTTTCTGAAAGTAAAGGGACAGAGAAAGAGTTTGCTTGTGTTCAGTACCACCATTCAATGGGTTTGAAAGGAGTTGATCCTGCTTCAGGTGAAGAGATCAATGTGGATGAGAAAGCGATCATGACATTGGGTGAAGGTTATCAGGGAGGTATTACCAACCGTTCGATCATCTATCAGGCTAACTTAAGTGAAGTAGAGGAATTGAAAGAGCATATCGCTGAAAAGAGATCAGAAG
>JBCBCD010000231.1:0-8684 GCA_038530915.1 Bacteroidota bacterium | reverse complement strand
GTTTTAGCTATTGTCATGGGTTTGATTGCCCCTTTGCAAGGAGGTGTTTGGTTACAGCTTTTGGAATCAGAATTGATGTTGATGCTCTTCCTCGTTTTTTTAAAAACAGATGTTCTCAAGATATTGGATCGCATCAAAAACATTAGACTAATGTCTTATTTGATGGTGGTCTTTTTAATGGTTATCCCCATAGCTTTTTATGTGCCCATTGCTCAAGTTAATACAGACTATGCCATTTTGGCGTTACTTTTAGTAGCTATGCCTCCAGGTACTTCCTCTCCGGCTCTTACAGATATTACCGGAGGAAATACAGAACTTTGTCTGGGCATATCTATTTTGGCAGCAGTCGTTGCTCCCTTTTCTATCCCTTTTCTCTTTGGTTTCTTTTTGGGAAAAACAACAGTCTTACAACCAATGGACATCTTCTTTGATACAGCAGCGATCATTTTTATTCCGATGATAGCAGCTCAAATATTTCGGGTTTTAACCCCCAGATTCATTTCAAAAACAGCACCAACTTATACCGCACTTAACATTCTTATCCTCTTTCTGATTGTATACAGTATCATCAGTTCGCAGCAAAAAGCATTATTGGCTAGTTCCTACTCAATCATATTAGACATTTTAGTAGTTTATTGTATATTTATAGCGCTGCATATCGTTACTTACATTATAGCTTTCCGTCATAAAAAAGAAGACCGGATAGCCATGGTCATAAGTAAAACTTACATGAATAACGGCCTATCTATGGTTTTGGCAGTCAAGTACTTTGATCCAAGTATCGTCCTGCTGGTAACCTTGTCCGAATTGCCTTGGAATACCTTATTGATTCCTTATCAATGGATCTTAAGAAGACAGAATTAGTTTAGATGTTAAAACCCTAGACATCTAAACACCAAAACTAAACTTATGAAACGCTTTGTAATATCTGACATTCACGGGTGCCTGAACACCTTTAAAACTTTACTGGACCGCTTACAATTCAGTACTTCCGATGAGCTCTACTTATTAGGTGACTATGTACACAGAGGACCTGACAGCCTGGGAGTTGTTACATACATCATGGAACTACAAGAGAATTATAATGTGGTAGCCCTAAGAGGCAATCATGAACAAATGGAGATTGATGCCATAGCCTATGAAAACTTGACGGGCCATTCTAACCAAATCGCTTATTTGGATTTTAATACAAAGCAACAAGAGTGGCTTTTTAACTTACCTTTCTATCATGAAGTAGATGACTATATACTTGTTCATGCCGGACTTAATTTTGAAAAACAAGATCCTTTTACTGACACAGAAGAACTAATTTGGATAAGAGATTGGTACAATGAGATAGATTATGAATGGTTAAAAGACCGCATTATTATACATGGACACACTCCGGTACCACAAGTGTTTATCCAACATCAGTTTAAAAAAATTCAAAAGAACCAGATTCTAAACATAGATGCGGGTTGTGTTTTCAAAAATCATTCCGGCCTTGGGCATTTGTGTGCATTGGACTTGACCAATATGCGACTATTTTTTCACCCGTATGAAGAGCATAGGTTTATTAGTTGATGAGGTTATAAGTTGTTTAACTTATCCTCTACTTCCTCGTATTTCCATTTCCTCTCACTTGCCATTTATAGCTGGTCAATTCATTGAGTGCCATGGGCCCGCGAGCGTGTAACTTTTGAGTGCTTATGCCTATTTCTGCTCCCATTCCAAATTGTGCTCCATCTGTAAAAGCTGTCGAAGCATTGGCATATACTACAGCTGCATCTATTTCATTAAGGTATTTGCTAATAGTCGATTCATCTTCAGCAATAATGGTTTCGGAGTGTTTCGAACTGTAATGACTCACGTGTTCGATGGCTTCTTCTATTGAGCTGACCGTTTTTATGGATAATTGCATGGATAAAAACTCTGTACCAAAGCTGTCTGGAGTAGCTTTATGAAGCAGTTGCTCAGGATAAGCAGCTTTTAAAATCTCAAAAGCCTCTTCGTCGGCATGAATGCGGCAGTTGTGTTCTAAGCCCAAGTCTTTGGTGATAGTAGGAAGATCATTTAGGCGTTCTCTATGGATGACCAGACTATCCAGGGCATTGCAAACACTGACGCGTCTTGACTTTGCATTGGTCACGATTTGAGTGCCTTTCTTTAAATCAGCTGAAGCATCAAAGTAAGCATGTACTATTCCGGCACCAGTCTCTATCACAGGTACTTTAGAATGTTCGCGTACATAATTGATCAAACCCTGTCCACCCCTTGGTATGATGATATCGATGTATTGATCAGCACTTAAAATAGTACCCAAAACTTCTCTTTCGCTTGGAGCCAGATAGCATATACCTTCCAATCCTTTTTTGCTTAACACCTGATTGATCAATTTCAAAATAGCGAGATTGGAGAAGTGCGCATCTCTACTCCCTTTTAAAACAGAAGCATTTCCTGATTTCAAACACAAAGCAAAGACATCAAAAGTGACATTAGGGCGAGACTCAAACACTATGCCCACCACCCCTAAAGGAACACTCACTTTTCTGAGGTGCATGCCATTTTCCAACCTACGTTCTTCCAATGTTCTATTCAAAGGAGAAGGTAAATCAGCTACTTTTCTCAATTCACTGGCAATTTGTTCCAAACGTTTTTCATTGAGCAATAAGCGATCGTATTTGGGATTGGCAGAGTCCATTCTATCCAGATCCTTTTGATTTTCTGCTAACAAAAAATCACTCTCCTGAACAGCCAGTTCAGCCAAATCGTAAAGGACATCGCGAATGGTATCATTAGAAACTGAAATCAGCTTTCGACTCACCTTTCTAATCGCTGCCAAGTCTTCCAATATCTGGTCAGATGATAAAGTTGCTGTGTTCATGTTTTGCATAGTTTACGTTTGAAAGCAAATATTCACAAAATTTAAGTTAGATTTTACTTTTATGCTTAGCATTAATCAAGCCCTCAACACTGCACGCTACACCCTCAACTAGCCTAATAATTTCCAATTAAAAGATAATCATAATGAACGAGTGGCTTTTTATCCTGCAGTCCCATATACTCCCGCGCAATAGCAGCATTGTATTGTGCAATGCCCATACCTATTTGTAAGTCGTCTTCAGATCGTATTTGGATTAAATCTCCTTTTTCAAATTCGCCTATGACTTCTACAATTCCAATAGGTAACAAACTACACACTTTATTTTTTGCGGCTAAAACGGCGACTGCACCTGCATTAATGGTAACTGCTCCCTTTTGCTTTTCTTCATTAAAAGCCATCCACTTCTTTACATTCGAAATATTCTGACTAGGTACAATACGTGTGCCTTCTTCTTCTCCATTGATTACCTTGGAGATTATTCCGGTTCGTTTTCCATTGATGATGTGGGTAGCAATTCCTACCTGAGCAGCTTTTTGGGCAATATTGAGCTTGGTGTGCATCCCTCCCCGCCCGAATGAAGAGCGACTTGGACTAATGAAGTTGTGAATGCTCTCATCATCAGCATCTATTTCCGCTATCAATTTACTGCCCACAATATCGGGAGGCCCATTAAAGATGCCATCTACATTGGTAAGGATAAAAAGCGCATCTGCACCTATCATAGCTGCTATTAAGCCCGCCAATTCATCGTTATCGGTAAACATCAACTCATCAATAGCAATCACATCATTTTCATTGACGATAGGGACAATGTCGGATCGCTCCAATGCCTGAAAGCACTGCTTCATATTCAAATAATGTGTGCGATCTCTAAAATCCTCCTTGGTGGCCAAAACCTGCGCACTGTTTAATCCATGATTAGATAAGAAATTTTGATAAATATTCATCAACAATACCTGCCCTACTGAAGCCAATAATTGACGTTGTACCACCTTACTTAAGTCTTTTACATTAGGTAATATCACTCTCCCCGCTCCTACCGCTCCGGAAGACACCAACACTACGTTTATACCTTGTTGTTTTAAAGCAGCAATCTCGTCTACAATCTGACTAATGGTAGTCATATCGGGGCGGCCATTGTCTTTGGCAAGCACATTGGTACCAACTTTAATGACGACTTTTTTATAGTTGTACATCTTAAATATCTAATTATTGGGTAGCAAATTATGTAACCAACTCTATGCAACTCTTGCGACTCTACCTGTCCGTATGGATGGTAATCATTCCACATCCTTCACACACCTAAATCCCGTATGATTCAATCCTGTATCCGGTGTAGAAGCCATATCCACATCCGTACGATAACCCGAACAATAATCATCGTTGCATAAGAACGATCCACCCTTAATCAAACGCTGCCCGGGACTCGCCCATTCTACACACCATTCCCACACATTGCCCGCCATATCGAATAAGCCATAGCCATTGGCAGCAAACGATGCAACAGGAGCTGTTCCATAAAATCCATCCGTTTCTTTATTCTGATAAGGAAATAATCCTTGCCAATAATTGGCCTTGGGTTGGTTGTCATCTATGTTTTGACCTTCCCAAGGATAAATGGCATTTTCCACTCCCCCTTTCGCTGCCCATTCCCATTCAGCCTGAGTAGGTAAGCGTTTTTCGGCCCATTTGGCGTATTCGACTGCGTCTTCCCATGCAATTTGTACAACGGGATGGTCCATGATATCATCTATAGAGCTTTCTGGTCCTTGCGGGTGCTTCCAACTCGCTCCTACCGTCCAGGTCCACCATTGAGAAAAATCGTGCAATGGCACAGGTTGATCGGTTGGGGTGAAAACCAAAGCACCTGCAGCCAATAGACTATCGGCCCATTTTGGTGTGCCGGGTGGCAATTCTTTGGCCAAAAGCTCCCAATCTACCGGGCGCTCTGCTACCGTCACATAGCCAGTGGCCTCTACAAATTTTTGAAAATCTGCATTGGTAATTTCTGTAGCGTCCATGAAAAAGGCAGGTAGAACTTCTTGTTTATCGTGAATTTGTGCAGGAATGAGCACCATTCCTTCGGGTATTTCAACAGATGAATCATCTACAAGCTTATCATTTGAGCAGCAAGTAAAAAAAAGCAATAGGCAAGTAGACAAGCTTAGAAGGCTCTTATTGTATTTCATCAGGACAAAGTCTGTTTATAGTTAAAACTAGGCTATTATTAAAGTTGCAAAGATAGGCCAAAACAACAAACAAATCCTCCCCATTACACCCTTCCCCCTACACACTCAACAAAATTGACCAAGAGAAACACAATTATCATATTATCCTTCACAATATTGACAAGCACACAATATTTAACTATATTTGCGGTGCTTTTAAAAGAAGAAGCATTTATTGCTTTTAATTGGTCTCATAGCTCAGCTGGTTAGAGCACCTGACTCATTAAAGGTAATTCAAAAATTACCAACGGTGCCTCCTGGCAGAAATGTCAGGATGAGCAGAGGGTGAATTCAGGGAACCCTAAATCCACAAAGCGTGGACATGGCAATCCTGAGCCAAGCTCGGTGAATGATCATCAAAGTAACCGAGAAGGTGCAGAGACTAGAAGGTGAGGAGATCTACCAATAAACCTTCCTCGAGCGCCCTCCGCCTAAGTTCACATTAGTGAATACGGTGATGATATAGTCCTACCCCTCAACGAAAGTTTTGGAAGGTGAATCAGGGGGTCCATGGTTCGAGCCCATGTGGGACCACAGAAAAAACAAAAAAGGCGGGAACGACAGTTCTCGCCTTTTTGTTTCTTATTTCTTTCCTTAACCTTCAATACGTCAAGCTTCAACCAGTTTTCACCCCCTACTGCAAAGTCATCCTACAATTTCCCACCAATTATAAAGCACATACCACCAAAAAAGCCTTCAACCCTGTCACAAGTAAATTGGGGCTTTACTTTTTAGTCAATAAGAAAGAGCTTTAAGTCATTATAAATGAGCTTAACAATGCGTAAAATAATCCTCACTCTCTCTTTGTGGCTACTGAGCAATTTGTCAACACAAGCACAACTGTCTTCTCAAGGTTTACTTGAAGATTTATCCATACTCCGGCAAGCATTGGAGAAGATGCATCCCGGTCTGTATAAATATACCGATACAGCAAGCATAGCTTCTGCCGAGAAGATTCTTGCTAACGAGTTAAGCGTAGATCAATCTATACTTGAGGCTTATGGACACTTTTCTAAATTTTTAGCCAAAATTCAATGCGGACATACCTATGCCAATTTTTGGAATCAGACCGGCGAATTAGAGGATATTTTTGTAAATGCTAACAATAAAGTACCCTTTACTTTTAGGATTATCAATGGTGAGATCTATATCTATCAAGATATATCCAATACTAACCAGCTCAATAAAGGAGATCGATTGTTATCCATCTCTGGGAAAAGTATTTCAGACCTTTTAAATGATCTATTGCAGTATGTAAAAGCAGATGGTAACAATAATGCTAAGAGATTATTCGATTTGCAGGTATTTGGTCTGAATAACTACGAAGCATTCGATCTGTATTTACCCTTAGTACTCGAGATGGAAAATGAAATGGAATTTGCATTTGAGGATTACCACACTAAAAAAGTCAAACACCTAAAATTGAACCTGATTAGTCGTCAAGAACGTTATGAACAGATTGGTGAAAAATATGGTAATGAAATTGAGAGTTATGATGATTATTGGAATTTTAAGTATCTCGACGATCGCACTGCGTACCTACAGCTAGGTACTTTTGTCACCTGGAATATGAGCCTGAAATGGAAAGCATACCTTAATAAGGTATTCAAAGAACTCAAACAAAAAGACATTCCACACCTCATCATCGACATTAGGGGTAATGGTGGTGGAAATGCTGATGTACAAAAGCACTTGTACGCAAAACTTACCAAAAAGAATGCTAAAGTAGGGCCATTTCAGCAAACCTTACGAATGAACTATATCCCCGAAGAACTACGCCATCATTTGTACCTACGCCTCAAACGATATTTCAACCTAACTTCCTCTACTGTTCCCATAGATGAAAACTTTTACACCTTTAAAAAGAATGGATTGATAAATGGTACCCGAGTCAAAGAAGAGGGTGCTTATCAAGGTGAAGTCTATTTATTGGCAGATGCTTCCAACAGTTCAGGTACTTATTTTTTAATCAATTACCTGAAAAATAATGACCTGGCCACCATCATAGGCCAAACCAGTGGTGGCAATCAACAGGGTATTACTGCGGGGCAAATGGCCATTTTGACACTACCTAATTCTAAAATTGCAGTAGACATCCCACTGATCGGCTATTATCCCATTGATCAAAAACCCGATGCAGGTATCGCTCCTGATGTATTTGTGCCATTCACAGTTGACGATTTAGTGGCAAACAAGGATGTAGAATTGGAAAAAGCATTAGAGCTAATCCAAAATAAGAAACCTTAGCACTTCCTATTTTTTAGCCTATTAATGAAATTTCATGAGCAAAAAAATTTCCAGCATTCTAATCTTACAAATCATTTTACAACTGCTATTCTCTTGTTGCAGATCCGTTCAGTATTATGACTACAGCCAAATGGAAGTTATAACACCAGATGAGCAAATTTCAATTACAGAAGAATTGCTCATCGAACTCAAACCACTCGATCTTAGATTTATTGGATATAAAACAGGTCAATTCGGATTTTCATTTAGTATGGCTATCAACTGTGATGAAGGTTGGAATGGCATGAAGTTTCCGATAACTTCCATTGAAGTAATCAGTAATGCCAATTTTGATTCGATACATCAAGCCGGTGATAGTATGAATGACTACTTTTTATTTAAGCGCTTCTTGAGTAGTGACCAATTTGAATACATCAGCATTGAAGATTTACTGACTGATGCTCCGGAAGGAGTGAATGTAGATCATGTAGATTTGATTTTGCAAAAAAGACCCAATTTGGCTCGAACTCATCAGTTTACCATTACACTGACAAAGTCCAATGGAACTACCATCTCGCTTGAAACAAATCCAATTAGCTGGGAATAAACTTTAAACAATTTCATAAAACCGATTGCATGAAATCACTTGTTAAATCATTACCTCTAATTTTATTTTCTACCTTCTATATCTCTTTGTGTCCAGCACAAAATTTTGTTGGCAAGTGGAAATATCAGGTACTCAACACAGTGAGTGGGGATTATTTTGGCACCCTCGAAATCGAGCAAATACAAGACGATTATTCCGGATTCTTCAAAACCAGTACTGGCCTATATCCTGCTAAGATCACTTTACTATCAGGTGACTCTCTATTGATTAATGCCGGTGTAGAAGGCTTTATCACCAGTTTTATAGGACAATGCAAGGGCGACACTTTAACTGCCAATGTCCATGTACTGGGTGATGAAAACAACTACTTATTTACTGCTGTACGGACCCAACAGTCTAGCATTAGCATACAGCTCATCGATGATGATAGCAAAGAAGTGATTCCCTATGCACACATTAAAATTGGTGAGCTCAATTTACTGGCTAATGATTTAGGTCAATTCAATTTAAAATCATCATTAGGCAAACAACTGCTCATTTCTGCTATTGGTTATGAAAATAAAACATTGGAGATAGATTGGAAAACCGTAAACGACAGCCTCTCCATTCATCTTACTGCGGCTCAATATAAATTACCAACCGTGAATGTGAGTGCCAAAGGCTTTAGAGCAAAGGACATCGTAAAAGCAGCTATCAACCGCATTACCGACAACTATATACAAAATGCTTACAATTCTAATCTGTTCTTTAGGTACAGTGT
>JBCBCD010000230.1:0-8691 GCA_038530915.1 Bacteroidota bacterium | reverse complement strand
CCAACTTAATTCGATTTATGTTGGTAAATTCAACTAATTATTCACAATTTGTTAAATTTATAACATTTTGATAAAGATTGCTGATCTGGTTGATCAAATTATTACCCGCTCCCCTTTTTTAACTGAAGCCATTTCTGAAGGTTTGATCAATACATCTGCCTTAGCCAGAAAAATACAACCTGAAATAGAAGCTCGATTGGGCAAAGAGATCAAACAAGGCGCTATTTTAATGGCAATAAAGAGAATGTCATTTGGCCATCTGACTAAAGCAGAACATGCACTCAGTCATTTTGTAAAGCAGCTGAGTGATATCAGTGTACGCTCCAATCTGTCTGTTTATACTTTTTACAATTCCAATAGTTTGATGGAACAGCAAGTTCGGCTTTTAGATATCGCCAGAAAATTTCCCAAAAGTTTTTGCACTTTTTCGCAAGGGGTTTCTGAAACGACCATCATTGTTTCAGATCGCTTTGAAAATGAGATGAATTCTTTTTTTAAAAATGAAAAACGGTTGAGTAAGCTTGAGAACATTTCAGCCATTAGCTTATTGCTTCCGGATGAAAATCGTCAGATTTATGGACTCTATTATTTTATCTTGAAGGAGCTTGCCTATCAGGGTATCAATATGGTAGAATTAATATCAACTACCCATGAGTTCACCATAATGGTAGAACAAGAAGACCTGACGCTTACTTTTGCGGTATTAAATAATTTAATAAATCCATAGAAAACAACCCATCCAATTCACTCGTTGTATTTTTGAAAAAAACTACAAAATGGAGCAAATTCCGGAATGGGTTGAATCAATGGGTTATTTAGGTGCCTTTCTTGGTGCGGCCCTTGAGGGTGAAATACTATTACTTACTTTTGTTCAATTGGGTAGACTGGGGTACTTGAATCTATATATCACGGTGTTTTCATTTGGTCTCGGAACGCTTGCTACCGATTGGTTCTTCTTTATGGCTGGCAGGAAACAGGGCAGACGTTTTTTCGACAACCGCCCAAAAATGAAAGCTAAGCTGGAACAAATGGATCACATTTTACAAAAACGACAAAGGTTGTTATTAATGACTTATCGTTTCATATATGGTTTTCGCATAGTGCTCCCTGTGCTGTTTGGACTCAGCAGCATTAGCTTAAGGCATTTTGCCATTTATAGTATAGTTGGTACAATCGTTTGGGTAGCAAGCTTTTCCTTAGCTGGCTATTACTTTGCAGAGTGGATATTTGAGCATTTGGAATGGCTCAAATCTAATCTGTGGGTTCTTTTCGTTTTCTTGGGTTCTGCGGTGTTGATCTTTTGGTGGTTGCGTAAATCTTGATTGGGTGATCTAGTTGTACGCTATCGCTTTAGCTGATTTAAGCGCTTTAAAAGTAATCGCTTTTAGATTTACTTTATTTTTTTGTGCCAATCCCAACGCACTTGCTTTATTCTGATCAACTTTATTGGTGTTGGTACATTGCTCATCCAGTTGATCAGCCAACTGATTAAATATGGTAGTCAATTCACTTTTTGTAATTTCTCCTTTTTTATAAGCTTCTTGTTTAGCAAGGAAGTAATCATAGGTAACTTCTACATGAGTGGATGTTTTACCGGGAGGTTCTGTATCTGTTTGTGAAAAAGCTGTGAAAGTGAAAAAGCAAAAAACAACTGCAAAAAGATAATTCAAGGTTTTCATGATGTAATGTGTTTTTATAATGTTTGATTTTGAATACACTACAAATATGCTCGAAAGTCACACCTAGAGCAAGTTTGAAATGAGTTGGCTCGACGAGTTGAACGTTATCGATCGTTCAAATGCCTTAAAAAGCCGACGAAATGATGGAATCTTTCCATAAAACCATTCCGGCGGACAAGGCCAAAATCCTACATAAAAAACTGTCTATCAATCACTTAAACCAAATACCGACCCTTTGTTTTTCACTAAATTATCACTATATTTTGCCAAAAACAATGACAAATTCATCGATAAATGGCACTTTTTGTCACTCTTTGTGAAAAAACTTGAATTTTAGAATATTGAGGCCGATACTTAATAATAAATGGATAATAATTTTTTATGCATTAAAGGTTTATGTGTTAGGGTGCTTGCTCATCAAATGGTAAGTAGGCAAGGCAATATTTTTTTATTTTTTTGCAAAAATTGAGTCCTAAACTCATTGAGACACATTAATCTAATAATAATAAAAACGATTATGGATTACCTGGTAATCGACTTAGAAATGTCTGGTGATGATCCTTCCTGGCATGAGATCATCCAAATAGGAGCAGTTATGTACAATTATCAATGGAAAGAATTGGGTCGTTACAAATCCAATATTTACCCAGAAAATGAAGAGGCCTTTTCATCTCCTTCAGCCGAAATACATGGTTTGAGCTTAATAGAGTTGAAAGAAGCACCAATGATTTATGATGTCTTACCGGAGTTTGAAGCATGGATTTTGAAATCCAAAGGGATGAGCAATCAAGCTTTTCCAAATACCAGAGCATTAAAAGGAGTAATGATTTCAGGGCTGGGTATCGTAAATGACTTTGCCTTTCTCAGAGCAGCTTATGGGAATGAAAACAGAGAATGGCCATTTTCATATCGCATGCTGGATATGCAATCTCTTACACATGCTCTATTTCCTATCTTCAGGAAAGCCGGACTTGAAGTACCTAAAAAACAAAGCCTGGCAGCAATAGCGGAATATTTTAAATTAGAAAGAGCATCAGATGACCATGATGCGCTAGAAGATGCTGTATTGACCGGAGCTTGTTTTAAACAGTTAATGGCCTTGATTGATCGCCTGGAACTGACTACTAAATAAGCTGTATGGTTTGGAACAAAAGTAGTTTTTACTTTTGCTCCAAACCATTATCATTAAATACACTATAATTTAATATTTATAAGACTGGAAACTATTAATTCATTTCAGGAATAAGACTTTCTTCAATTTTTGTCACTTCATTAGTACGCTGAATTTTATATTCATCTTCAAAGAAAAATTGTTGCTCACCTAAGGCTGGATATAAATCATCTAACCAGATAGCATTAGGATCATACTTTGCGAAGAATGGCTTGGCCACCCAATCCGGATTTCTTCCTTGTAAAAATTGAAGCACAAATATTTGTTCTCCATTTATCTCTGTCACTCCCAAAACATGCACCTTACCAGGTCCGGCGGACATACTAGGTCCTCTAACCGTTCTACAAATACCACTCACTTGATTGTATGCTCCTCTAAAAATTTTCCATGCATCTTCTAAAGTCACTGCAAAATAATCCTGAGCTCCGGTATCTCTGGCTACAAACATATAATAAGGAACGCATCCCAAAGCGACTTGATCTTTCCACATCTTTGCCCATACTTCTGCAGAATCGTTGATTTTTCGCATAATCGGAGATTGAGTTCTAATTACTGACCCTGTATTTAAGATTCGATCAATAGCCAACTTAACTTCCTCAGTTTTCAATTCTGCATGGTGATTAAAATGAGCCATAAAAGCCACATGTAAACCCGCTTTCTTAGCCTTTTCAAACAACCTCAATAAATCATCCGCATCACTATCGGTAGTAAACCTTTGTGGCCAATAGCCCAGTGCTTTAGTTCCAAAACGTATGGTTTTAAGATTGGGAATATTAGCTTCGATCAATGCATTAATGTAAGTGGACAAGACTTTCGTTTTCATGATCAAAGGATCACCACCAGTAAAAAGTATATCCGTAACATTTGGATTTGCTTTCAAATACTTTATTATCAGCTCCACATCCTTCATCGCAAATTTAAGCTCATTCATACCTACAAACTGTGGCCATCTAAAACAAAAAGTACAATAAGCATGGCAGGTTTGACCCTGACTTGGGAAAAACAACATGGTTTCTCTATACTTATGTTGAACACCCGTTAATGCAATGTCTTCTATCTTTGGTACATTCTGAGCCATTTGACCTGCTGGATGAGGATTTAGCTCCATTCTGATTTTATTGGCAATCAGTTTCATTTCAGCTTTTGAAGCCCCTGCCTTTAATGCAGCGGCTACTTCTTCGTAATGAGCTTCTTGTAACATGTCCTTTTGTGGAAATGTCAAAATATAAATTGGATCAACTTGATAATTTTCCCAATCAATCAATTGATCAACAACGTAATTATTTGCTTTAAAAGGCAAAACATTACCAACAACTTCAATAGAAAACTTTTCTTCCTCTGTCAAGTGATTGGAAATCTGGGGGATATTCCTAAAGTTTCGAAGAGTAAACGCTTGATACTTTCCCATCTTTATGGTTTAAAGTGAACAAATACATATTTGAAACTGAGCGGTCTATTCCCTTCAGTATAAGCAGGCAAGCTTTACTTTACTATTCACTATTGCTCAGTCTTTTACTAATGTTCTTTTGAAGAATAATCCAAATCCTAGGTAGTTGATATAGGAAGGAGCATATAGTTTGCTCCTTTTAAGAGGATCTAAAATCATTAGCTGTTGAGGTGAATATAGTGTTAATTGCTTCTAAATGCTAAGTTTTGACTTTATGATATCATTAAATTTCGATAAAGTTGATTGCTACTTGATTAACTTTGTACTTATTCAATCACAAGAATATCCGTCTTTTTTATGGAAGAGGAAACACGGTCTGAAATATTTGATGAGTTGATTGATCATCTTGCAGAAGAGGGTTTTTTCATTTGGGATAACTTTTTATCTCCTTCAGAAACGGAGTCTTTGCGGTCATTATCGCTAGAATTATTGAAAGAAAAGGCTTTTACAAAGGCTGGAATAGGCCGAAATCAAAATTTTAAAATGAATGATTCCATTAGAGGTGATCATATTTTTTGGTTAAACAAAGAAATAGAACAACCTGTATTAGATATATTCTATAATCGCATTAGCGAAATGACTCAATCGATTAACAGAACCCTTTATTTGGGCATCAATAAGCATGAGTTTCACTTTGCGATTTATCCCCCTGGCAAAGGATACAATCGACATCTGGATGCTTTTACCAATTCTGACGCCAGAAAAATATCCATCATCATTTACTTAAATGATTCCTGGCAGGAGGATTGGGGCGGCCAACTAAGGCTATATTTAGATCAAGAAATAAAAGACTATTATCCTATTGGAGGACGAATGATCTGTATGAGAAGCGATTTAATTGAGCATGAAGTTATGCCCGTTACTAAAGAGAGATATAGCCTAACAGGTTGGCTCAGGGCAGATGATCCTCTAAAAAAGCTGGTTTAGAAATGAATGAAAATATTGAAATAAAATTATTAGAAAGCCCTCTTTCACCTGATTCTTGCATCTCATTTGTTAGTGATCCAGGTGCAGGTGGGATGGCTCTATTTATCGGAACAGTAAGGGATGCTACTAAAGAAAGAAAAGTTATCCGATTAGAGTTTGAAGCTTATAAGCCTATGGCCATTTCAGAGATGACAAAAATAGCTCAGCAAGCTCATGACAAATGGCCCATCAAGAAAATAGCTATCCATCATCGTATCGGCAATTTATCGATAGAAGAAATTGCCGTAATCATTGCGGTTACAACACCACATAGAGCTGCTGCTTTCGAAGCCTGCCAGTATGCCATTGATACATTGAAACAGACCGTTCCAATCTGGAAGAAGGAAATTTTTGAAGATGGAACAGTTTGGGTGTCTGCTCATCCATAAAAAAAAAAGTTTAAGTGGTACATATATCACTTTCATCCACTTCTTCTTCTCCTCATTTGCCTTACAACTTGGGTTAAATTATTCTTAATTCTACAAGCTATCCTATTGACATTACTCATTCCACAATATTCATTGTAATTTCACATTAGATTTTTTGAATTACAAACCACAAGTCATGCGTGCAACTTTTAAACTACTGTTACTAGTATTTTTAACAACGTCTAGCTACACTGTTTTGAGTGGACAAGTCAAACAAGGAGATTTACTTTTTAGCCAACAACAATATGAAGCAGCAATAGCAGCTTACAAACGAGTAGAGGAAGATGGAAGAGATAAAGTAATGGCGTTGTTTTCTATTGGTAAAATATATGCCGAAGAGTCATTTAGTGAATCAAATCTTGATTCTGCTTACTACTATATTCGTCAAGGACAACGAAAGTATGGTAGACTGAGCTCCGGAGATAAGAAAAAGATGGAAAAAGCCGAGATGAGCAGTAGTGACATGAGTAAGCTTCGAAACAATGTTGCGGAACAAGCACTAGCCATCATCGACAAAAATCCTTCCTTAAAAAAATATGATCAATTTATTGAATATTATGACCGCTGTAGAACAAAGACAAAAGAAGCTGCCTTGGCTTCCAGAAACACTATGGTCGGCAAAGCGATCAATAAAGCTACGCGATATAGTCAATTGAAGGCTTTACAAGATACCTATGGTGAAGCAATAAGGTATAAGATGGAAACAGAATATGCTTTGCTACAGGATAAATTATTCCGTTCCTTTTTAGCAGATAATGGGTTCAATAAGTTTAATGATTATGCTAAAGTCTTTCCTGAAAGTCCATATGTAACGGACAGAGGTAAGGTGGCTTTCATGCGTACTCAAGGCACTAATAATCCAACTGCTTTCAGCGATTTTATTCGTTATTTTCCAAATAGTTTATATACACCTTATGCGAAGGACAGTCTTCAGGTTTTATCCCTAATTGAAAAGAAAAAGACCCAGAATCCCACAGAGATTCTTGCATCACTAAAGACTACTACTGATTCTTTAGAACTAGAAGTGTTAGATAAAGACATTAGTGCTAATCTTGGCGAGACCTATAAGATTCAGGATTTGGAAAAAGCCTTGGAAGGAGCTCCTATCAGGCAATTAAGACGTACGATGGATAAAGTCTATGGGTATTATAAGGCACAAAATACGAAGGAAGCGTTAACGACCTTCAAGCAGAAATATCCACTTTACCATCAAATAAGGAAAGTCAATAATGACCTTAGGCAAATCGAGTTGGTTGCTAATCGCAGAAATCAACAGATCAGACAATTAGAAGAAAACATTAAAGCTTATGCTCCCGATTATGCTGCTTTTATCTCCCTTCAAAGGATAATAGCGCCCAATATCAAGGATAAAAACTGGGATGAAGCGATAAAAACTGTTGAAAAATACAAACCTGATTTTAAAGGAGAAGTAGAAAAGTTAGACAATTTAATTGGCTACTTAAAAGCTGAATCTAGTGTTGAATCACTTGAATTGCTAGGAAATTCAAAAATCAATACAACAGCAAAAAGTGAATACTCTCCTATCGTTTCTGCTGATGGGCAAGAACTATACTTTTGTAGAGACAACGGTGTTCAGGGCAGACCTAAAGAAGAAATATATGTTGCTCAGTTGGCCAACAACGAATGGGGTACACCCCGTAAAGTGGCTGAATTCACTGGTAGTAAATTCAACTTTGCACCTTCAGCAATTTCTATTGATGGTACGCGTTTCGTAATGTTCAAAGGAAGTAGCAGAGGATTAATTGTATATAGTGATAAGACTAAAAAAGGATGGTCAGAAATACAAGAATTTAATGACAACATCAATTCTGCACAATGGCAGTGTTTTCTATCCATTGCAAGTAACAATCAGGTTATGATATTCGAAGCGAGAAGACGTCCTGATGCAGTAGCTAGCCGTAAGAAAGATCACATCGATTTATATGTAAGTAAGAAAGATGAAAATGGAGACTGGGGTCCTGCTTTCAATATCGGTGAAGTGATCAATACGGGTTACAATGAACGTACCCCTTTCTTGCACCCTGATATGCGTACTCTTTATTTCAGTTCTGATGGACAAGGTGGTTTTGGTGGACTTGATGTTTACAAAACAACCCGTTTGGATGATACCTGGACCAAATGGAGTGAGCCTGAGCATTTAGGAAAAGGCATCAACACTCAGGATAATGATTGGGGTTATAAAATTAGTACAGATGGTACTACAGCCTATTTCGCTGCAGCTCCGGGTGGTGACAGAAAATTCAATTTATATCAGGTTGAATTACCACAAGAACTACGTCCACAGTTGGTGTCGACCATTACACTTACTGTTTTGGATGAAAATGGCAATCCATTAGAAGCACAAGTAGTCTTAGAAGATTTGTCGAAAGGAGAACAAATTGGTGATTTAAAGACAGCTCCTGACAATGGTCGTGCTTTTGCCGCACTTCCTCACGAGAGTCTTTACAGTTATGTTGTTACCAAAGATGGCTACTTCCCCGTTTCAAACAATATCGATTTGGTAGATGTGACTGAAGCAAAAAATGTAGAAGAAGTCGTTCAAATGAAAAAGATTTCAGAGCTGGTAGGTAAAGATGAGGCAGTAAGGTTGAACAACTTATTCTTTGATACAGATAAGTCTGTTATCAAAAAAGAATCTTATCCTGAATTGGATCGTGTTAAGCTCATCATTGTAGAAACGAATACAAAAATTTTGATTCAAGGGCATACTGACGCGGTAGGTTCAGCACAATACAATCAAAAATTATCTCAAGATCGTGCCAATGCAGTTAAGGCTTACTTAATCAAAAATGGGGTACCTGCCAACTTGGTTGAAGCCAAAGGGTTTGGAGAGTCAAATCCGGTAGCAGATAATGAAACCGAAGAAGGTAAAGCACAGAATAGAAGAGTAGAAATTAAGTTTTTAGGCAACTAATTTCTGGTCGAAACATGAGTTATCCCGAATTTTGTCTAAAGTCTAATCGCTACTCCTTCGGAGGC
>JBCBCD010000229.1:0-8713 GCA_038530915.1 Bacteroidota bacterium | reverse complement strand
CACCTTAAACCAGTTAATTGAGCAACAACGTGCTTTTATGATTGGTTTAAGGTGTTGGCAATAGTAGGTTGTGCCTCACTGTATTCCTCGATGTATTGCTTTCCAAACTTGATGAAATTGCTGTTCTTTTCTTTTTGACATACAGCAATAATACCAGAAAGAATGTACTGCCTGGTCATGCTGCCTTCTGGAGCTTTCTTTACAATTTTATCCAAAAACATTCCCTGTGATCTTTCATCCAAACCTACTCTTACCAAGGTATTCGTGAAAGATTTTATTTCATCTGTCAACCAAGGCAAGTGGTTGTAAGCTTCATCACTGAAATCAACATACTTGAAATAGTCATTAGCAAAATATAGGATTTCTCCTCTGTAGTTTTGGCCATGGTTAAAGAAACTCAAATAAGTATTCATAGCCACAGTCTTGCTGTAATAAGTATTATCTGCTTTGAGAGAATCCAATAGGTTCATTTTCTCTGCATCTAGTGCAGCCATATTGTCAATGATCTCCTGTTTTTGTTCTTCTTCTTTGACTACACGCATTTTTCTAGCCAACTTAATGGACTCCGTACGAAGTCTGGCAATTTCCTGGCGCAATGCATCCATCCCTTCATTGAGTGGAGAGTTCTTGATCTGAGCTACTCTCATTTTTGAGCACTTCCCTTCAAGGCTCACATTACTTTCAGTCCCCAGTATGATGGATTTCACATCTTTTTGATCTGGTCCAATGAAGTAGGCACGAGGCTCTTCCGTTTTTGGAACACTAATTTCAAAAACCGTTTCATTTATTTTTTTTGCTAAAGCAATTTCATCAAAAGCGAAGCCATTGTATTGAAAGACTTTCAAATCTCCATCACAATCTGTAATGGTACATTTCAACTTCACTGCATTACCCTGTGCCCAAACACTCCCTTGTACCAAAAAGGTCAATATCAATAATGAGAAAATTAGCTTCTTCATAAGTTCAACTATTAATTTTCCCAAAATTAAGCGGAATTGTAAGGATAGACAAACTTGTGATATGTAATCTGCTTTATAACTACTTGTTTTAACATCAATTTAGGAGTTTTTTTATCGTTTCATCTTTTCATCTTGTTATCGTTTCATCTTTTTATCTTTTTATCTTTTTATGATTAACTAAACCAAATTTGTACAATCCACCATTTTGTCGAAGCATTCACGATCGTTGGTCGAACTATGATGAAGGAATCAATCTATGTCGTGTCATGTTTTGTTATTTAAATAGTAAATTAGAGAAAGAAAAATAAAAGATATGAATGACTATAGATCCCCTTTTGGAAATAGAGAGCCCAATGGATTCAATGCCATAGTAGGTGTCTTAGCCTTAATCCTGGGTTTATTTGCCCTATTCTTTATCGCACGATTTATTTATACTATTCTATGGTACTTGTCTCCGGTATTTTTAATAGGAGCTTTAATCGTGGATAGAAAAGGGGTGATCAATTATGGAAAGTGGATTGTCAACGCCTTCAAAAAAGATACCATATACGGTGTCGTCGTATCCATTTTATCCATCTTTGGCTTTCCTATTGTTACTGGCTTCCTATTTGGAAAAGCCCTTTTGAGCAAAAGGATTAAGAAGATGCATGATGATATTGAAAAAAGAGAAAAAGGTGAACTGATTGAATATGAAGAAATTGACAATGAGCCACTGAAGTTGAAAGAGTTTGAAAAGACCAAGGAGCAAAGAGATCAATAGTAATGCTTCTATTAGCAATTATTGGTGTCAGCTTAAGCATTGCCTATGCATTGGTTATTGGTATTTATATATACTTCTGGGAAAGACTAGCTCTTTTCCAAATACCTCAAAATCATGTAGAAACTACACAGATCAGTGTAGTCATTGCAGCAAGAAATGAAGCCCTGCAAATAGAAGCTTGTTTGCAATCCATCCTCCATCAATCTTATCCAGACAATTTATTTGAAGTCATACTTATTGATGATCATTCAACAGATACAACTGCCCAAATTGCCAGTCAAATTGATGCTAAAAACCTTACCGTCATTCAATTAAAAGAAGATTCAAATGGTAAAAAAAATGCCCTTACCAAAGGTATTCAAGTCGCAAAAGGGGAGCTTATCGTAACTACTGATGCTGATTGTGTAGCTCCGAAAGGTTGGTTAAGCATGCTGGAGGCTTTTTATCAGGAAAAAAAAGCAAAATTCATCGCAGCTCCGGTCATTTTCTCTAATGAAAGTAATTCTATAGAATATTTCCAAAGCCTGGATTTTATGGGGATGATGTTCATTACCGGAGCAGGTATAGAAGGTCAATTCATGAATATGAGCAATGGAGCCAACCTGGCCTATCCCAAATCTGTTTATCAAGAATTAAATGGCTTTGCCAATGTCGATCATATTGCATCAGGAGATGATATTCTTTTTATGCAAAAAGTAGCTCAGGTTTATCCTGATGATATACATTTTATTAAAAATCCTTCCGTAGCTGTGCAAACCCAAGCCATGCCTAATTGGAACACTTTTTTTCAGCAAAGACTAAGATGGGGCACTAAATCTGCACAGTATCCTGAATGGAAAATTACAGCAATCCTTGCTATCGTCTTTTTCTTTTGCTGGAGCATTCTCCTAAGTTTGGTTGCCATTCCTTTTCTAGGTATTCCAATGGCTTACCTTTTTATCTTTTTACTGTTTACAAAAAGTATAATCGATTTTGTCTTTTTAAGAAAAGCCAGTCTTTTTTTCAGGAAAGAACAATTGATGAAGCATTTCCTGATCGCTCAAGTGTACCACATTGTATACATAGCGTTAGTGGGATTGGCTTCTAATCTCATAAAGACCTATGAGTGGAAAGGAAGAAGAGTCAAATGATGTTTTTGGTTGTTGGTTCTTAGTTTTTACGCAGAATAAGTTCTGCTTTACCTATGTTTTGCTAACAACCAAAAACCAACAACTAAAAACTTCACTTCACAAGCGAAAGTATAATCGTGCAGCTGCTGGCAGCAGCACAATTATACTTCGCTTGTGAAGTGAAACTCAATATCCGGATAATTCTCTTGTTGCATTTGCAAGGCCCAGGCTGATTCTGCCAGAAAAACCAACTGGCCATCTTTATCGCGAGCAATATCTCTTTTTCTCTTTTGGACAAATTCCTTTAGCTTTTTTTCATCTTTAGAGGAAATCCAACAAGCCTTATGCAAGTGTACTGGTTCGTAAGAACAAGAGGCTCCATATTCGTGCTCCAATCGATATTGGATGACTTCAAATTGAAGTGCACCTACCGTACCTATGATTTTACGACCATTGTCTTCTTTGGTAAATAACTGTGCTACTCCTTCATCCATCAATTGTTCCAATCCCTTTGACAACTGTTTGGCTTTCATAGGATTGGCATTATTCACATAACGGAATAATTCAGGTGAGAAACTCGGTATGCCTTTGAAAGTCAGCGTCTCTCCTTCTGTAACTGTATCCCCAATTTTAAAATTGCCGGAATCATACAAACCAATTACATCACCTGGAAAAGCTTCTTCCACCACGGTCTTTTTAGAAGCCATGAAAGATGTAGGATTGGAAAATTTCATCTTTCTTCCCTGACGCACATGTAAGTAGTTGGTATTGCGTTGAAATGTACCCGAACAGATCCTTAGAAAAGCAATTCTATCCCTGTGCTTGGGGTCCATATTTGCATGGATTTTGAAAACGAAACCAGCAAATTTGTCTTCACCTGGATTGACCACTCTTTCTTCAGTTGTTCTTGGAAGAGGGCCGGGAGCGATATCCACAAAACAATCCAAAAGCTCTCTAACACCAAAGTTGTTGATCGCACTACCAAAGAAAACCGGAGACAAATTCCCATTTAAATATTCCTGCATACCAAACTCAGGATATACACTAGTAATCATTTCTTCTTCCTCTCTTAGTTCATCTGCCAGGGCTTCACCGACTTCTTGATCCAATCTTGGATCCTCCAAATCGGTAATTTCTATTGCTTCTTCATCCTGTTTAGAATGTGGTCTAAACAAAACTACTTTCTTATTATAAACGCTGTAAACCCCTTTAAAACGTTGCCCCATACCAATTGGCCAACTCATGGGAGTAACAGTCAATCCCAATTTTTCTTCCAATTCATCGAGTAGGTCGATGCCATCAAGGCCTTCTCTATCCAGCTTATTGATGAAGACAATAATGGGCGTTTTTCTCATTCTACATACAGCCACCAGTTTCTCTGTTTGAGGCTCTACCCCTTTAGCAACATCAATAACAACAATAACACTATCCACTGCTGTCAAAGTACGATAGGTATCTTCAGCAAAATCCTGGTGACCAGGTGTATCAAGAATATTAATTTTAAGTCCTCTATATTCAAATGCCATTACAGAAGTAGCGACTGAGATCCCCCTTTGCCGTTCTATTTCCATAAAATCTGAAGTGGCACTTTTCTTAATTTTATTAGACTTAACGGCACCAGCTACCTGAATGGCTCCACCAAACAAAAGGAGTTTTTCAGTCAAAGTAGTTTTTCCGGCATCCGGATGACTGATAATTCCAAAAGTCTTTCTCTTGTTAAGTTCTGATATAGTCTTATTCATAAATATTAGCTACATATATTTTCAAACAAGATAACAGATTTTTATACTTAGCTCATATGTAAAAAAACCTGTTATCTTAGGCGATAGAGTACTAATTCTCCAACAAAATAAATTTGGAGTACAAAAATACACGAAGAAATTAACACTTTTGTATTTAAAACAGTTTTACTTGCTACGACGTTAATTTAAACGGATATTAAAACATATAAGAAGAATTAATGCTATTAATTGCCGGTATCATCATTCTTGGAATTTTTGCACAATGGCTTGCTTGGAGAGTTCGTATTCCGGCTATTTTACCATTGATTATCATAGGGATTTGTGTTGGTCCACTCTCGGAATTATTTACTGAAGATGGGCATAAATTATTAGAACCTATATACAATGAAGATCTCCATATTGGTTTATTTCCCAATGAATATCTTTTTCATTTTGTGTCTTTGGCCATAGGAATCATTCTTTTTGAAGGTGGATTGTCTTTAAAACGTAAAGAAATACAGGGAGTAGCCCCGGTAATAGGTAAGTTGATCAGTTTTGGTTCTTTAATTACTTTTATTGGAGGTGGTTTGGGTGCACATTTCATTATGGGTTTAACCTGGCCGGTAGCCTTCTTATTCTCTGCACTGATCATCGTAACAGGTCCGACCGTCATCGCTCCTATTCTTCAAAATGTACCTTTGAATAAAAATGTAGCTACTGTTCTTAAATGGGAGGGTATACTGATTGACCCTATCGGTGCATTAGCAGCAGTTTTGGTTTTTGAGTTTATACAATCTGCCGATGGAGGCTTGGAGTTTACCTCTCATGCATTCATCCAGTTTATAAATATCATTTTAATAGGGTTATCGCTGGGAGCACTCTCCGGGTATGCATTGTACTGGTTTATTAAGCGGGAATGGATTCCTCATTATCTATTAAATGTATTCACCTTGGCCTTTGTACTGGGCGTATTTGTCTTTTCTGATATAATGGCTCACGAATCAGGGCTACTATCGGTAGTCGTAATGGGAACCGTTTTGGGTAATTTAGACGTTCCACAACTCAAAGAAATTTTATCCTTTAAAGAATCCCTGAGTGTTCTACTCATCTCGATACTTTTCATTTTACTAGCCGCCAATATTGACCTTGAGGAACTTTATCTCATCATCAATGACTGGCGAAGCTTTGCATTATTTGCTTTTGTGATTGTGATTCTGAGGCCATTGGGTGTCTTTATAAGCACTCGCAAGTCTGAGTTATCCTACAATGAGAAAGCTTTCATCTCTTGGGTAGGTCCAAGAGGTATTGTAGCTGCGGGTATTGCTTCTTTATTTGGTCTTACTCTAAAAAATGCAAATGTTGAAGATGCAGAATACATTACTCCGCTGGTTTTCATGATCGTATTGGGAACTGTACTTTTAAATGCAACCACTGCCAGACTTACCGCTAGATGGCTAAAGGTCATCAAGAAAGCTTCTGATGGTATCTTAATCGTAGGGGGTGAGTTGGCATCGAGAATTATTGCCAAATACCTTTCTAATAATGACAGAAATGTCATGTTGATTGATAATAATAAAAGCAATGTAGAAAGATCAAACGCATTGGGTATTCAAGCCTACGTGGTAGATATTTATAATGATAACCTGGAAGAGAACATAGAATTATTAGATGTTGGCTATCTATTGGCAATGACGAGTAGTGCAGAAGTCAACAATTTTACCATTTCAAAATATTCCAAAAACTTTGGCGAAAATGGTACTTTCCGTTTAATCACAGCTGAAGAATTAAAGAAAGACAAAAAGAGCCTTCCTAATTCTGGAATCTTCTCTTATAATGATGACTTCTTAAACCTAAATGAAGTTGCCAGAGATTATCCTCAGATTCATGAGGTAGAAATAATGAATGATAAGGATCTTGACAAATACCTCTCAGAGATGAGCTTGATCAAGCATAGGATACCTATATTCATCAAAACAAATGACGGAGTAATCCACCCAATTCCAAGGGATAAGACTAAGATTCTTGAAAGTGATACTTCATTTATATTGATTTATCTTGGCAAGAAACTAGAGCAGGCAACCGTTTCTCCTGACCAAAGTCTTCCTGATCCCGCAGTAGTATAGTTTTACAAATACTCAATAAAACTTTAATATAGTATTCCACTCATTCATTACAAGGAATACTTTCTTGATGGTGTATTTGCAGAAGCATTGCAGGTACTACTGTCAGCAAATTGTCATTTTAAGAAAAAAAACCGTTTTTTGCGTGAACTTTTTTTTCATTTTATTCTGAAAAAGCTAAACACTATTCTATTTTAGGGGTAGCATAAAAGTAGATAGTAATACTATCACAACAACTCGTTTAACCAAAAAAGTCTTTAATCATGCAAACGCAAAAAAAATCATTCTTCTCCGAATGGAGGAGTGACCTTCCAGCAGGTGTAATTGTCTTTCTGGTAGCCGTCCCCCTCTGTTTAGGTATCGCATTAGCGTCTGGTGCACCTCTTTTTGCTGGTCTTATAGCCGGAATGGTAGGTGGAACAATAGTTGCACTAACTAGTGACTCTGCATTAGGTGTTAGTGGTCCTGCGGCTGGCCTAGCGGTAATTGTACTTACAGCAATTCAAGATTTAGGTTCTTTCGAAATCTTTTTAATGGCAGTTGTTATTGGAGGTATCTTCCAATTGATACTTGGTTTTTTAAGAGCAGGGGTAATTGGATATTACTTTCCTTCTTCAGTAATTAAAGGAATGCTTTCCGGTATTGGATTGATCATATTCTTAAAGCAGATACCACATGCTTTTGGTTATGACAAAGATTATGAAGGCGACTTAGCCTATGTATCACCTGAAGGAGAAACTACTTTCGCAGCTTTAGGAAATATGTTGGATGCCATTTCACCTGGTGCTGTACTTATTAGTTTTGTCTGTTTGGCCATTTTGATTTTATGGGAACAGAAGTTTATGAAGAAGATCAAGTTGTTCCAATTGGTACAAGGTCCATTGGTAGCTGTAGTAGCTGGTATTCTTTTGAATTTGGGTTTAGTAGGAACAGCATGGGCACTTAAAGCAGATCAGTTGGTATCTATACCAGTGGCAGAAAGCTTTAATGGCTTTATCAATCAATTTACATTACCTGATTTTAGCCAGATAACGAATCCACAAGTATACATCGTAGGTATAACCATAGCAGTAGTTGCGAGTTTGGAAACCTTATTATGTGTAGAAGCAACCGATAAACTGGACCCACAAAAAAGAGTAACACCTACGAATAGAGAGTTGAAGGCTCAAGGTCTTGGTAATATGATATCTGGCCTGATAGGAGGATTACCAGTTACACAAGTAATTGTAAGAAGTTCTGCTAACATACAATCCGGAGGTAAAACGAAGGCTGCTGCATTTTTCCATGGACTAATGCTATTGTTCTGTGTAGCATTGATTCCGGTATTATTAAATATGATTCCTTTGGCAAGTTTAGCAGCCATCCTATTGTTGGTAGGTTATAAATTGGCTAAGCCTTCTTTATTCAGGAGCATGTACAAGTTGGGGTGGCAGCAATTTATGCCTTTCATAGCAACCATCATAGGTATTTTATTGACTGATTTATTAATCGGTATAGGAATTGGATTAGTAGTGGCTGTATTCTATATTTTATTGATCAACTACAGAGCGCCTTATTTTTACCATATAGAAAAAGATCCAGAAGATGCAGGGGCTATTAGGTTGGTTCTTTCAGAAGATGTAACCTTTCTGAATAAAGCTAGTATCCTAAGAACTTTAAATGAAATTCCTAATGATAATAAAGTGATTATTGATGCTACACACTCAGTCAATATAGATTATGATGTAATTGAGATCATAGAGGAGTTTAAAACAAATGCAGAGACAAGAAATATCACAGTAAGTGTACTAGGTATTAACGAAGAAACGATGACTTTAGAATCATCAAAGAGCCAAAGAGTCAAAAACAAATCAGTTGTATCGCCAGAGTATACAGAAGTTCTGAACTAAGTTGGAAATTTCAGGTTATTTGATATGAATAGTATAATTAGAGGCATTGAGGCTGTGAAAAAAGGAGTATACTATTCAAATATTGGTTATTAAATCAACAGACGCAGTACAATACATTAAACTTTTGCCAAAAAGTTTTAAAGATTTTTTTGCGT
>JBCBCD010000228.1:0-8726 GCA_038530915.1 Bacteroidota bacterium | reverse complement strand
TAATAATACTTTGCCTTTTATGTTCGGTTTTTCTTTTCGCCCAACAGATCGATCTAAATGCTTCCTGGCAATTCCTACTTTCTGAAGCGAAAACTCCTGAACAGCTTAAAAGTGATGACTGGTATACAATCAACCTACCTCATACCTGGAATGATGTAGATGCTCATGACGAGAAAAGAGGGTATTTCATGGGGGCAGGCTGGTATAAAAAGACCATTTTTATCCCTAAAACAAATAATAATAAACTCTTCCTAAAATTTGAAGGGGCTAATCAGCATACAGCCGTATTCGTAAATGGCAAAAAAGCAGGTGAACATAAAGGAGGCTACACTGCCTTTGTAATTGATATCTCTTCATTGGTTCAATTGGATAAAAAGAATGAAATTGCCATACGAGTAGATAATGCCTTTAATCGAAATATCCCGCCTCTGGGAGCTGATTTTACTTTCTATGGAGGTATTTATCGAGACCTTTGGTTGATTCGCAAAGCAGACACTCATTTTGATATTACAGATGGCAGTACTAAAGGGATTTATTTTTCAACTAAAGTTACAGAGCAGGAAGCTACTTTTACGGTTAAAGCGAAGGTCTTACATATCGGTAATGAAACTAAGAAGACTTTGTCGTTTGTATTGTATGATAGAGAAATGAAGAAGCTGGCAGAAGCCAATATGAATAGAGGAATGTCTAAAGGACTATCTGAATTAGAAGCTAATATAACTCTAAACAATCCTCATCTATGGTCTCCTGATGATCCCTATTTATATACAGTGGAGATTAAGTTGAAGGATGATGCATCTGGCATTGTTGAAGATACTTATATAGATCGGGTGGGTTTTAGATGGTTTGACATGGCAGAAGATCGTTCTTTCTTACTAAATGGGAAGCCATTAAAATTAATAGGAGTCAATCGTCATCAGGATTTTAAAGGATTAGGAAATGCTTTACCTGATCCCATTCATCGCAATGATATGAAGCTGCTTAAGGAAATGGGTGCTAACTTCATCCGCATAGCTCACTATCCTCAGGATCCGGCTATTTTAGAAGCTTGTGATGAGTTGGGTATACTGGTTTGGGAAGAAACCCCTTTGGTAAATCACATCACACTTGCTCAAGAATTTACAGACAATTCTGTCAATATGGTGAGGGAGATGATTCGTCAACATTACAATCATACGTCGGTGATTATGTGGGGTTTTATGAACGAAATATTATTAAGACCCAATAATGCATACAAGGCAAATCCTGGCTTAGTGAAAACGGATTACTACAAGGCCATCAATAAGTTGACTAATACACTTAATGATGTTTGTAAAGAAGAAGATCCTTCAAGACTGACTACAATCGCTCATCATGGAGACTATAATGTTTATGAAGAGTCTGGATTAAATGACATCACAGATGTAGTTGGTTGGAACATCTACTATGGCTGGTATGGCAACGATTTCAATCGATTGGGGGCCTTTCTGGATAAATTCCATAAAGAGCATCCCGATAAAGGAATTATTGTAGCAGAATATGGTGCCGGGGCAGATGCCCGTCTCCACAGTGGTGCACCTAAGAGATTTGATTTTACCATAGAATGGCAAACAGCCTATCATGCCAGTTATTTCCAACAAATGATGGATCGGCCTCATGTAACAGGTGCTGCGATTTGGAACTTTGTTGACTTTGGTTCTGAAGGTAGAAAAGATGCTATCCCACGAATAAACAGTAAGGGATTGGTAAACAACGATCGATCACTGAAAGATGGTTATTTGTTTTACCAGGCAGCCTTATTAAAAGAGCCGTACAGCAAAATAGGCTCACTCGGCTGGAGAATACGAACTGGATTATCAGACAACGTAACTTTAAAACATCCAGTCTTTATTTTTTCCAATGAAAAAAAGGTAGAGCTAGTATTGAATGGCAAGTCTTTAGGTTCGATGACCGTTGACAACTATCATGTAAAGGCAGGGATTCCTTTTGTAAAAGGTGAGAATGTATTAGAAATCAAAGGAGATCAGTCAGAAGACAGAGCTGAATTTCAGATTCAGGTATTTCCGTCTAAGCTTAATGAACTTTCAACACAAGAAATAGACCTGTGCATGAATGTCGGATCGAATGTTGATTTCTACGATCCCATTCGAAAACAATATTGGATGCCTGAAAGAGCATACGAGGAAGGAGGAATTGGGTATATCGGTGGTACGCGTATGTTATCAAGTGGCTGGAAAGTAGGCACTGGTACTGAAATAAATGGTTCTGACCTTGAGCCTGTTTATCAAACCCATCGCGATACGATTGATGGTTTTAGAGCAGATTTACCAGATGGATGGTATGAAGTAACACTGCATTTTGCTGAAATATACAGCAAGGTAGCCCGGGAGAAATTAGCTTACAATTTAGGGGCTGATGAAGAAGGAACAGAGGTTGATGTCAACCGAGTGTTTTCGGTAGCAATAAATGAAGAAACACCTTTGCTGATTTCCAATTTAACCGACTTTCATGCAACACCTATGAAAACTCGTGTATTAGTGTTGGATGGGAAGGGATTAGATATTCAGTTTAAAGCTCAAAATGGTTCCTCCATTTTGTGTGGAATAGAAATAAAAGGATTGTAAAATGGAAAAAATCAATGCACACATTTACGGGAATACTTATGCATTGACACAAACTATTCCTTTAAATATTTATATGGTAAAAGGCGACGATGAAGCTGTTTTTATTGATTCCGGAGTAAAGTATTTGCGTCATTCTTTAATGGACATGCTTACTGATACCAATAGCCGATTAATTGCTATTTTGAATACACATTCTCATCATGATCATATAGGTTGCAATGCCAGTTTGAAGGAAGCTACTGCTTGTCAGATTATTGCTCCAAAAGCATGTGCTCATTGGCACAATGACTGGGAAGC
This sequence comes from Bacteroidota bacterium, assembly GCA_038530915.1. GTDB lineage: Bacteria > Bacteroidota > Bacteroidia > Chitinophagales > Saprospiraceae > JANQPA01. Next base: position 5,826 of record JBCBCD010000228.1, on the reverse strand, counting down.
TCACTATCAGGAGTTTGCACGTCCTTTTCCAACTATTTTTCCCGATTCAGAAGCATTGCGAGATGAAGTGTTTGGCCTATTGGATGCACCCCATCAGGTGGATCGGATTTGTGAAGAAGGAGAAATTTGGCAATTGGGTGGAGGAGTAGAGTTGGAATGCTTCAAGTTTAGTGGTCATATGTTGGAAGAGGTAGGTTGGCTGGAAAAGAAAACCAAGACTTTGATTCTTGGTGATGTTGTTACTTTACTGGATGTTCCTTTTATTCATGGACATGTAGATGTAGCAGGATATCGGGAAAGTTTAACTAAACTTAAAAAGATGGCTGATCAAGATATGTTTACCAAGGTTTTGATGGCCCATTTTCCCCCTATGGATAAAGCTAACTTTTATCGTCTAATCGATCGGGCACAAGAGTATGTCAATAAGTTGGAGCAAACCATTCTGAAGGTAGTGCAATCTGGAACAACTGAGCTAGAAAAGATCTGGTTACAAACCATCGAAACGCTGGACAAGCAAGAAGAGTTCCGTTCTTTGAGCACGGTATATGCACATCTAAAAGATCTCGAAAAAAGAGGGCTAATTAGTTTTTTACCTAACCATGAAATCAGTTATCATGTCTAAGAAATGGCTTTCTGGTAAGGTCTGTATTGTAACAGGTGGTGCTTCGGGTATAGGAGAAGCCATAGCCATAAAACTAGCTACCAATGGTGGTATTGTAGTTGTGGCTGATAAAAATGAAGAGAAAGGCAAAACTGTTGTCAGTGAGATGGTGAAATCAGGCAGTAAAGCTTTCTATGTTCCAACTGATGTTACTCAAGTGGATGAAGTGCGCGTAGTGGTTGAAAAAGCCAAGCAGTATGGGCCAATACAATTCCTGGCTAATTCTGCCGGCCTGCAAACCTATGGTACTGCAGAATCAACTAGTGAGTCTAGCTGGGACCTTACAATGGATGTCAACTTGAAAAGCATGTATTTGATGGCCAAGTCAGTGATCCCGGAAATTCGAAATAATGGAGGTGGAGCCATTGTTAACATCAGTTCGGTACAAGGGATACGATCGCAGAAAAATGTTTTAGCTTATGCTACTTCCAAGGCAGGCGCCATTGCACTCACGCGTTGTATGGGCTTGGATCATGCGAGTGAAGGCATTAGAGTTAATTGTATTTGTCCGGGATCTGTCGACACGCCTTTGTTGCGTTTTGGTGCAACCCAGCATGGAGATGAAGAAGAAGTGCTGCAGGAATGGGGACGTCATCATCCTATTGGTCGCATTGGTACCGCTGAAGAAATAGCGAGTTTGGCCATTTATTTAATGAGTCCGGAAGCTTCTTTCATAGTAGGTCAAGCCATTGTGGCTGATGGAGGCTTGGGGAGTATTATTTTATAAATCAGTAATGAGTTTAAAGAACTACAACATGAAAAATGCTTGCCTTTATATTTTGATGCTTTTCTTTTCTGTCAACCTCATGGCACAGAATGAGAAACTATTACCTGATGAGTTTTTTAATCGCAACGATCAAAACTGGTACAATCGCAAAACGGGCAGTGCCCTACATTTTGTAAGCATCATCAATGGCGAGCCTGATAAGGCCATTGCTTTTGCAAAAACTCAGCTACCTGATTTGGAGGCTGAGTTTATTTTAGCTGTTGCCTTTGCAGCAAAAGGAGAGGCAGACTCTGCTATGCATTATGTGAATGCTTCTCTTGAAAAGCATATGCCTATAGCCCGTTATTTGGCTGGAGAATTGGAAGTGATGAAGCCACTGTTGGAATTGCCCAAATTCAAGGAACTGGTAGCAAAGCATCAGCCAACCATCATAAACGGCCCAATGCTTGGAGATGTAACTGCTCAGTCTGCTAAGGTTTGGTTTCGCACCTACCAGGAACAAACTTGTATGATTGAATTGAGCAAGCAAAAGGATTTTCAGAAGATATTTAAAGTAATAAGTGTACGTACAGACGCTTCCAAAGAATATACTACAGTTGCGAATATTGAAGGCTTGAAGCCCAATACACTTTACTTTTATCGAATAAGTGCTGATGGAAAAAAACATTTCACGGGAAGCTTTACAACAACCAGTAAAGATCATAAGCCCACACAGTTTTCTATCGTATTTGGTGGTGGGGCTGCTTTCATTCCATGGCGACATCAAATGTGGGGGACGATACATAGTCATCGTCCGGATGCTTTGTTTATGATGGGCGATAATGTGTATATCGATTATCCTGAAGTTCCGCAAGCACAGCTTTACTGTTATCAACAGCGCCAATCAGAACCACAATGGCGAAAGATGATTGCCCATACACCGGTCTATGCCATCTGGGACGATCATGATTTTGGCGATAATGACGATTATGGAGGGCCTGCCAAGTTTGAGCCGGCCTGGAAATTTGACAATTGGAAACGATTCCAAAATCAATGGGCCAATCCGGCTTATGGATTGGGAGCAAAAGATCCAGGAGTTTGGTTTAACAAAGTGATTGGAGAGGTAGAGTTCTTTTTCCTGGACGGAAGATATTATAGAGAGCCTTCTTTCATAGATGTAGAAAAGGATCATGCGCTTAGTATGTTGGGAGCAGTTCAAAAACAATGGCTGAAGGATAAATTGTTGGCTTCCAAAGCAAAGTTTAAAGTGATCATATCACCAGTTCCTTGGTCTTTTCCGGCTAAAGCAGCATTGGAAGGTAAGATTGATACCTGGTTGGGATATCCTGAGGAACGCAATGAAATTTTTGACTTCCTTACACAGAATAAGATAGAAGGAGTCGTTTTGCTGTCGGCTGATCGCCACCGCTCAGATCTATGGAAAATTGAGCGAGAAGGGGATTATCCTTTGTATGAAATGGAATCTAGTAGGCTAACAAATACTCATAGGCATCCACCTATTCCAAGTTCCATATTTAGTTACAACGCAAAGGATTCTTTTGGGAAGGTCATCTTCGATACTTATAAATATGATCCGGAATTAAGATATGAAATATGGACCATAGATAATGAACCTGTTTTTAACTACACCATCCGATTAAGTGAGCTTAAAACCACTAACTGATGAGAAGGTGTATTTTATCAATCATCGTCTCTGTGACATGCTCTTAAAAAAAGCTGGAATCATACATTAACTATATACTCTACAAAAAAACTATCGAAATGAATAAGTACATTTTTTCTTTCCTGCTAATTTGCCTGACAAGCACCATGTATGCACAACCTGCCTTTGATGTCAGTAAAATTAAAGCGACGATGGACAAAGCTACCTTTTGGCAGCTAAAAAATCCCAAGCATAAAGATTACGACTGGACGAATGGAGCTTTCTTTGCTGGTGCTTTTGCCGCTTATGAAACAACCAGTAATGAAAAGATTTTTAAGGCCATGAAAGATCGTTTTGATGCCATCGATTGGCGTCCGGGACTCCGTTTAACTCATGCAGACGATCATGCTATTTGCCAAACCTATATTGATATGGCTAGAGTAATGGAATCAAGAGGAGAAAATACCTGGCATCAGGTTAATCCTACCAGAAAAGTATTTGAAGACCTCATTGAGTTTGAATACGTTCAGAGAGAACGTAGAGATAATATTACCTGGTGGTGGTGTGATGCCTTGTTTATGGGGCCACCAGCATTAGCTAAATATGCCCACTTCGCTAAAAAGGATCACTTCTTGGCTTATAATGATTCACTATTTATGGAAACTTATGATCTGCTTTGGAATGAAGAAGAAAGCTTATTCGCTCGTGATATTGATTATTTGTGGACCGGTTCAGAAAAAGATAAAAAAGAAGCCAACGGTAAAAAGATCTTTTGGAGCCGTGGAAATGGCTGGGTAATGGGTGGTTTGGTGCGTTTGTTGGATGAGTTACCTGCTGATTATCCTAAAAGAGCTTTCTATGAAAACATCTATAAAAAAATGGCTAAAAAGATTGTTAGCATCCAACAAGAAGACGGCTTATGGAGAGCAAGTTTATTGGACCCGGCTTCTTATCCAGGAGGAGAAACCAGTGGATCTGGATTTTATTGTTATGCCTTAGCCTGGGGAATTAACAATGGTTTGTTGGACAAATCTACTTATGAGCCTGCTGTAAGAAAAGCATGGTCTTCTTTATTTGATGTTGTTCAGAAAAATGGAAAAGTGGGTTGGGTACAACCAATTGGTCAAGATCCCAAAAAGAACTTTAGCAAAGATAGTTGGGAGGTATATGGTACCGGAGCCTTTTTATTGGCAGGAAGTGAAATGGTGAAACTTTTAGAATAAAAATATTCAGCTTATGAAATCGACAAGCGCTTTGCTTATTCTCCTGCTTATTTTGATAGCTTGGGGGTGTCAAAAAATAGAGGAGACTGAAAAGGTAATTAGTGAAAGACCTGAATTGGATCACCACCCGGTGCCAGAGTGGTTTGAGGAGGCTAAATTTGGTGTATTTGTTCATTTTGGGGCCATGGGACACTTTGGGTACTTCAAAAATCAATTTGAGGATCAACCCATGTGGCTAAGTAGAGAGGTCATTGAAAGGGCGGCTAATGAGTTTACCCTTACAGATGTACATATTAGAGAATGGGCTCAAAAAATTAAAGATTGGGGGGCCACTTATGCTGTTCTTACTGCCATTCAGCATCCTGGGTTTGCACTTTGGGACAGTGATCATAATGAGCACAATATTACGGATCTGTCTCCTTATGGGAAAGATTTGGTAAAGACATGGTGTGAGAGTCTAAGGGAAGAAGAGGTAAAAGTTGGTTTGTATTATAATCATGAAGACTGCAGTGATAGCCTTTTAATGCAAATTTTGCACGATAGTACATTGCAAGATAAAACCGATCGACCCTACTGGAAAGAGTATCTGGAAATAAGAGATAAAAGGGTCGAAGAGTTGGTCAGCAATTATGAGGATGTTGATTTGCTTTGGTTTGATGCAGACTGGATTGCTAAGGATGCTGAAGAACTAGGTACCAAAAAGTTGGTGGATATGATTGTAGAAAAGCAACCGGATGTTGTTTTTAATAACAGGCTTAGATCAATCAGTCATGGCCATTATGGTACACCGGAAAAATACATTCCTGTTACTGATTTGCCCAAACCTTTTGAAGTTTGTGATAACCTTCGCAATCCGGGTTTATGGGCATATGTTTATGATCGTCCTGGTGGAGATGACTACAAATTGGCGACGGATGTAGTTTTTACACTAGTTGAGGCCATTACTCAAGGGGGCAATTACCTTTTGAATATTGGTCCAAAACCTAATGGCGAAATTCCTGAAAGAGAGCTTGGGATTATGGACACAGTTGGCACTTTTGTCAATCAATATGCTGAAGCCATTTTTAAATCACGCGAAGGACTGCCTAAAAATTGCTTTGGAGGAGGATCTACCTGGAAGAATGGAAGTTTGTATTTATTCTCCACACAAAATGGGGGTCATATTTATGTGAATGGCTTGCGAAATCCCTTAGAGGAAATAACCGATCTGGCGACAGGAGAAACACTCAATTATACTCAATTTGGTGGTCGTCCAAAAGTGAAAAGGCCTGAAGTTATCAAGATTGCCATCCCTGAAAATAGTACCGGATTACCAAGGGTGTTTAAAGTAAGCGTAGAAGGGAATGAATTGATGATACAGACGAAATAGAGCTCAATACTATTGGAGTAACAAAAATTAAGCAGGTTTTGAGTTACTAATAAATTTAAGAATGAAAATATTTTAAACAGTACTATTCTTAGAGTAAGGCAATGATTTGCGAGATGAGCGATCACCTCACTAGTGAGGTGATCGCTCATCTCCTAAATCATTGCCCTATATTATTATTCCAATGATAACTCCACTATTATTGTA
>JBCBCD010000227.1:0-8738 GCA_038530915.1 Bacteroidota bacterium | reverse complement strand
TATCTTTTCAGGATTTTGAAAAAGAATTGGAGAACATTGAAAGTCAATATTCCAGGCCTGAAGGCATCCTTTACATTGCTTATGATGAGAAAGGAAAAGCAATGGGCTGTTTTGGGATAAGGAAATGGGCTGAAAGCATCTGTGAATTAAAACGCATGTACATCAACAAGGCTTATCGTAAACAAGGCTTTGGAAGTACATTCATGAGTAAGTCTTTGGAAGTAGCCAAAGAGTTGGGGTACGAAAAAATGAGACTAGATACGCTACCTACGATGCATTCAGCCATTCAACTGTATGAAAAATATGGCTTCTATGAAATTGAACCTTATCGGTTCAATCCAATTGGAGGGACCAAGTATTTTGAAAATAATTTATCCTTACACTCACTTTAATAAAACAACTTCTCCAGAGCTTCTTATTGAGGAGTTTTTATCATCCAAAAGTTCATATTCTACCATCCAAATATATACACCTGAATTGGCCAATTGCCCCCTATTCATACCATTCCAAGCATCACTTGGGTTTTGGGTTTGAAAAACCAGTTGCCCCCAACGGTCAAAGATCTTAAAATGATAGGAACGAAAATTCCAATCGCTTTTGATAAAAGGCCTAAGTTCATCATTGATGCCATCATTATTTGGAGAAAAGGCAGAAGGAACAAACACATTGGTTTGACAAGCTCTTTCGGTAACCTCTATATTAATTGGGAAATCAAAACAGTCGGTACTGGCTATTACAAATAGATCATCAGCACTGATGATAGGGCGATTGCTTACTGTACTTCCATCTTGCCATTCATATTGGGTTTGTCCAAGCATCCACTTGGGAATCAAAGAATCCATCTGGATAAATTGAACTGCTTCATCCGGACAAAAGAAAAAAGAAGTATCAATTTTTTCAGGTAAATCTTCATCATAGGTTACTGCATTACAGGAAGAAGCAAATTCAACGGAAAGAGAAATAGGGATAATTATATCATTTATTTTCATCGTTATGAAATAGATTCCATCCTGCCGAATCAATCGACGAGTATCTGTACAGCCATCATCCCATGTATAAGTTGCCTTATCAAAAATAGGATGAGGAACTATATTTTCAATATCAACCCATCCTCCATCATCACAAATGGTAGTAAGCGTATCTATGCGATCAGGAAGTTCAAACAACTTAATTGCATCTACTCCAAATGAATTAAACTGAAGCGCTCCTGGTACATACAGTCCCATACAACTGGAAACATCTTCTACCTCTTTATTTTGATTGGCAACAGCCAAATGGGTCTCGTAGCCTTTTGCGTTAAAAGTGTTCCAATTGAGTATCCAATCTCGATTTTTATATTCTGCTGACCGAAAGCTGGTATCTGACATTACCTTTTCAGCATTTGAGAACCGCCTGTTTTTGAAAGAATTCAAATCCACAATAGTATCTGTAAAACCAATCTCGATTCTTTCATCAGATACATATACATCCATATCTAGTGGATCTGTAGGAATGTTACAAAAGTAGATGGGATGATCAAATGCTTTTTCAAAGCCCAATTGGATAGTAGTCATTTCGAAATAATAGTTCTTTCCTGCTTTGAGCTTTTCTGTCAATTCGATTCCTATTCCTTCAGAAACAAAATGCCCACTACGCAATACAACAAATTCTAATGACATATAGCCCTTGCCATCATAGGGGCTTATATCGGGATCTACGGCATAAATCGCACGGATAGCTTCTTCAGGATACTCACAATCATCATGCAACCAGTAAGCATCTGAATTTAAGGCATACCAAGTAGAGGTGGTATAAATACTTGGAATTAGATTATCCGGGCATTCTATTTCTTCGAAATTGCCATTGGGAACCAAGTTGATGAGTTGTGTACTTGCCCAAAAAGGGAAGAGCATTCCAATAAAAAAGAGTTTAAGTTTCTTCATCGCTAATTTGATCGTATTCAGGTGATCGATTTCCTTTTCAATTTAATGAAAAAGATCCAGATAATTTTTTACAGAAGAAGGCTTTTGCATTACATTCTTGATATCTATTGATTGATAATGAGTTGACTACTGGGCCTAATGTCGAAGGTGGAGGGTTTAAGCTATAGCTGCCCTAGACATTAGACTTTCGACCTTAGACGACTAGAAGTAAAACTTTTAACAACTTCATTAATAAAATAGCAACCATTCATTTTAAATCCGTGAATTACTTAAGTAGTTTTGTATTACCAGCTTTAATAAATCACAAGCGGATTTGAATTGAATAAAAATGAGCATCCAACAACAATTAATTTTCCTTTTTAGCGCACTTGGTGGAATAAACGGTGCACTGCTAAGTGCTTATTTCTTATTTAAGAGAACAGATAAAAGACTTTCAGATTATTTTCTGGGTGGCTTGCTGTTGATGTTAAGTTTTAGGACCATTAAATCGGTCTTTCTCTTTTACAACAGGGATTTGTTTGAAGTATTTATCCAATTTGGGATAGCTTGTTGTTCTTTGATTGGGCCTTTTCTTTTTCTTTATGTAAAAAGCCTGACTTCTTCTTCACATCGATTGAATAAAAGCTGGTGGCTGCATGTAGTGCCTTACCCGCTCATTGTCATCATTTTTAGTTACTACTATTCTTATTATGAAGATCGCAAGTTGTGGGGTTGGTTTATAGAGAGTATTTATGTACAGTGGGGCATTTATGTGTTTATTTCAGCGTATTTGATTCGTGCCCTTTTTGTTAAAGTCTGGCAAAGAAAGAAATTGGAGAATCATGAATTCTGGCTTTTGAATGTCTTTACCGGTACTTTCTTGGTTTGGTTGGCCTATGAAACTTCCTCTTATACTTCATACATTGTAGGTGCATTGACCTTCACTTTTTTATTGTATACTTCCATTTTGTTGTGGTTTTTCAAACGATCCAACAGAACCATTGCTACAGATCCACCTCTGAAATATGCCAATTCTACACTTACAGATAGAGAGATTAATAAGTATAAGTTATCCTTAGATGATTTAATGGCAAAGGAAAAACTGTACAAAGATCCTGACCTTAAGCTAAACAAATTAAGTGAATACCTTAGTATCAGTGGCAAGGAATTATCTCAGGTAATCAATCAGACTACAGGCCAAAACTATTCTCAATACATCGCACAACAAAGGGTAGAAGAAGCTAAAAAAATGCTCATTGCACCTCAGTTTGGTCACTACAAAATTGCTGCTATCGCTCATGAGAGTGGCTTTAATAGTTTGTCATCTTTCAATACTTATTTTAAAAAAATAGTGGGTGTAACAGCCAGAGAGTATAAAAAAACCATGCTGGAAGGCCAAAATGGAATGCCAAAATCATGATTTTGATAGTTTTATAGACTTGCGGCACTCATTTTTGGATCATTATTCAATTTCAAATAGCTGATAATGATTCGAAAACTGACTGTTCTATTTTTTGCTTGCTTTGTTTGCTTTTCTTCTTTTGCTCAATCTATTTCAGAAGAGGAATCACTAGTTCGCGAAGCGCTATGGAATTACATCAATGGAAGAAATACAGGCAAGCCTGAATTGCTGCATAAAGCTTTTCACCCTGCAGCAGACTTAAGACATGTAAAAGCAGATACATTAAGAATATGGCATTCTAAAGATTACATTGGAGGCGTAAAACCCGGTTACCAACACAATTGTGTAGCCAGAATTGTCTATGTAAACATCATGTCAGGTGCAGCTCAGGCTAAAATTGAACTGGAATACCCCAATTGGAAATATGCAGATTACCTCAACTTACTAAAGATAGATGGCAAATGGCAAATTGCTGTCAAAACCTTTGGCGGGGCAGCTACTAATTCAAAAAGAGTTTTGTTTGTAATTACCTCACATGAACAAATGGGCAATACAGGCAATAAAACTGGCTTACATTTGGGCGAAGTGAGTCACGTCTACAAGCCCATTCATGATGCAGGTTTTGAAATTGATTTTGTCAGCCCCAAAGGAGGATCTACTTATATGTATGGTGCCAATATGAATGACTCCTTAAGTTTATGGATGATGCAAGAACCTACTGCTTATTATAAATTGACTCATGCCTTGACACCTGATCAAATAGATCCTTCTAGATATGCTGCCATTTATTACGTAGGAGGGCATGGTACCATGTGGGATTTACCCAATAACGATGACATAAATAGCATCACAAAAACGATCTATGAAAATGAAGGGGTAGTCGCTGCTGTATGTCATGGTCCTTCAGGCTTAGTCAATGTGAAGTTGGATAATGGAAAATATCTTGTAGACGGTAAAAAAGTCACTGCATTTACTGATAGTGAAGAGAGAGCTGCTCAGCAGGAAAAGGTGGTTCCTTTTATGCTGGAATCTAAGCTTAAAGAGAGAGGAGCCGTATTCTCAGGTGCTGACAACTGGCAAAAAAATGTGGTCGTAGATGGTAAACTCATTACTGGCCAAAATCCTGCCTCTGCTTATGAGTTGGCTCAGGAAATTATCAAGCAACTACAGGAGTAGTCAATATAATAGAACATTTAGCCACCCATTGTGAATAACAATAGGCTCTTGTATAATGATAATAATACAAGGGCCTTTCCTTCTCAAACCAAGCATAATATTCTTTGTAATGAAAAAATTGATTTTGTACCTCCTGCTTTTGTGTGTGATGGGACTTTTGCATTGTCAAAACTCAAAACAAACGTATGATACACAAATTCAAAAAGAAGGCATTTATCAAGACTTCGTTGAAGCAGTTAATACCGGAGATTCTTCAAAAGTAAAAACTCAAATAGTAAAACATTGGTCTGATACACTTATCGGCCCCAATAACCAATGGCTTTCTACGGATATGAATTATTGGCTAGCTTTTAATAAAGAATTTGGACCATTGGAATATGTTTCTTTTGGGCGGGATACTTTTAATAGCAACAAAGTAGCTTGGTTTAAAGGGCAAATAACGAAAGATTGGGTCGGTCTAGAATTTGATTTTAATCCCCAAAATCAAATTACCGGTACTAATGTATTACGGAGTTGCACCCCTTCTGAAGCTTCTATATCGGGTAAAGGAGAAAGTATGGGACAAAAAGAATTGAAGACCTACTTTGATCGCATGCAAGAGGCCAACTTATTTTCCGGAATGGTATTGGTTGCTAAAGGCAATAAGATCATTTACGAGGGATTTCATGGCTTCGCCAATAAAGAATCAAAGAAAAGGATCACTGCAGATAATAAAATGGTCATTGCGTCCACTACAAAGATGTTTACAGCGGTTGCCATCGCACAATTGGTACAAGCACAAAAAATAGAACTAGATAGGCCAATTTCACATTACTTAAATGACTTCCCAAAGGAAATAGGAGACAAAGTAACTACTACTCATTTGCTAACTCATACTTCCGGTATTGAGTTGGATGAGCTGGATGGTTTTATGGAAGAAATAGAGTTGGCAAAAGACATTGATGAGTTTTACAAAATCAACTTAAATTACTTACCCAAACTGGATAATTATCAATCTTTTTCCACCTTAGAATCTATGGACTATTCTAATGAAAACTTTGATATTATGGGGAAGTTGATAGAAGTGATTGCCGGTCAAGATTTTTACTCTTATTTAGAAGAGCATATTTTTCAGCCTTTAGGAATGAAAAATACAGCTCCAATAGACAGAAGTAAATTGAATACATTCATTACAAAGAACTACCAACTAGATAGAAGCGGGCGTGCTGATTATGATGATGGATTCAGACAATCCGTACCACACAGTAATTTAGCGATGAGTAGACCTGCAGGATCTTTTTACAGTACGCCTCAAGACTTGTATATTTTTATGAAAGCACTTAATAAAGGGGACTTGATTAATAAAGAACTTAAACAAGAGTTCACAAGCAAAAAAGTGGATGTGCTGCAACTTCCCATCTATAAAGCAGGATATGGATATGGTTTTTATGTCAATGAAAGATATAGCTTAAGGAATTATGGTCATGCAGGTGGCATGCCGGGAGTAAGCTCCAGATGTGAATATTATCCTGAATACGATATCTATGTGATTGTTACCTCTAATTACAATGGTAGTGCCAATCTCGCAGCTAACTATATTTCATCAGTGATTCCTTTTTTAAGAAACTAGTGATAAGGAAGTAAATGTACATTAAACCTACAGTAGGCTCTGTAGTATGGTTTCCGACTTGGGATGATGATTTTCCTAAAGAAGCTTGTCAGATGAGAGCCAATTCTTTCCCTGAAGCATTAACAGCATTTAAAAAGGTAATGCAAGATCTATATTATATTGCTTCTCCTTATGAAGAATAAAAAAGTGAACAAATACAGTTTTGTTAGTTGTTAAAAAGCTAACAATATAAGAGTATGACAAAAACTGAAAACTTTGAAAAGGTACATATAGAATCAGTGGATGAACTCCGAACTTGGCTGAGCAATAACCATAGCCAGGAAGAAAGTGTCTGGCTGGTTACTTTTAAAAAAGTGGTGCCTGATAAATACATTTCTACCTCAGAAGTACTGGATGAATTGCTTTGTTTTGGATGGATAGACGGGATAAGAAGAAAGTTAGATGTAGAAAGAACCATGCAACTGATAAGCCCTAGGAAAACACAACATTGGGCTAAGACTTATAAAGAAAGAGCGGCCAAATTAATTGAAGAAGGCCGAATGGAACAGGCTGGTTTAATGGCAATAGAAGCTTCTAAGAAGAATGGCCTTTGGAATTTCATGGATGATGTAGATAATTTAATTGTTCCTCAGGACTTAATGGATGCCTTATCAAAATATGATGGAGCAGCTCCTTTCTTCCATGCTATCAACGATTCAAGTAAAAGATTTGTACTACGATGGATTAAGTTGGCCAAAACAGATAAAACCAGACAGAATCGTATCAAAAAAATTGCCTTATTATCTTCAAAAGGAGAGAAGCTGAAAGGAAGTTAAAAGAATTTGTATTTTGTAATTCAAGCTTTTTGGGTAAGTGGTTAACAGAATTGACCCGGTAATAATGACCTTTGTAATGGTTGTTTCAAAATAATCGTTTTGGCGTAGTGTATAGAGGCCCTCTACACACTACACCCTACACTATACCTGCTAGTTATAAGCAAAGTCAAGCTCTATTATTTAAATTAATTTTGTTAACCACTTAATGGCAACGATATGAAGAATGACTTTCAAAGCATAAGATTATTTTTGCTAATACTCTTTTCTTTTGGCATGAGCTTGGGATATACCCAAACTTATCAAAGCGGCAATACTTATTTTGACAACACCGGATTTGTTGAATACAGAGCTGGGAATCTTCCCATCATCATCTCAGTGCCGCATGGTGGCTACTTAGAGCCGGATAGCATTCCCAATAGAAATTGCAACGGATGTTCTTACCTGAGAGATTCCTATACTCAGGAAATAGGCTATGCTTTATACGATGCCTTTTTTGAAGCCACTGGCTGTTACCCACACTTGATTAATAATTTGTTGCATCGAAGAAAATTTGATGCGAATAGACCCATTGGAACTGCTGCCGATGGCAATGCATTGGTAAAACTATCTTGGTTTGCTTACCATGAATTGATTGATTCTGCAAAAGCAAAAGTGATGCAAGATTATGGAAAAGGGATCTTCTTGGATTTACATGGTCATGCACATGATATTCAAAGGATAGAATTAGGATATTTATTAAGTAGAAGCGAATTGCAATTGCCCAATGCTGAGTTGAATACCACAACCTATATAGATGAAAGTAGTATCAAAGCCCTTGTGGAAAGCAACCTCCAAGCACTGTCTCATTCTGACTTGTTGAGGGGAGATTTAAGTTTTGGAACCCTTCTTGAAAACAAAGGGTTAGCTGCTGTACCAGGTAAGTTGGATAGATTTCCTTTAAGTGGAGAAGCCTATTTTTCCGGTGGTTATAATACCGATCGACATAGTTCAAAAGATGGAGGACAAATTGATGGCATTCAAATTGAAATGAATCAAAACATCCGATTTGATGAGGACGAAAGGGATGAATTAATCGGTCATTTACTACAATCCATTATTGAATATGTGCAATACCACTATTTTTCTGATTTTAGCGAATCTTTTTGCAAATCACTGACTACGTCCATACAAGAAATTGAGGAGGAAGAAGTCTTAGTTTATCCCAACCCAGCTCAAACACATTTATTCATACGCTCAAAGTCTGAAAAACTGAATGTTGAGATCTACAACATTCTCGGACAAAAAGTAAAAGAGGTTGTATGGACAGGTGAAACTCTGAATTTAAATACAATTAGAAGCGGATCTTATATAATTGTCTTAAAAAAAGGAGGTAGATTGATACTTGCTCAGCGATTAATGATTAACTAAAATTTACTTTCATGACGATAGCTGTATTCCAGATTGATGCCTTTACTGACCGACTGTTTGGAGGGAATCCCGCTGCTGTTTGTCCACTAGATGTATGGTTGGAAGATGATCTGTTACAAAATATAGCTTTAGAAAACAACCTGGCAGAAACCGCCTTTTTTACTCCGCTGGAAAATGGAAATTATCATTTAAGATGGTTTACACCAGAAATTGAAATGGATCTGTGTGGTCATGCTACCTTGGCATCGGCTTTTGTCCTTTTTAATGAATTGGGACACCAGGGAGAACACATTCTTTTTGAAACGAATAGTGGAATGCTTACAGTTAGAAAAGAAAATGATTTGCTGGAGTTGAACTTTCCTTCTCGACCACCCATAAAAGTTGATTTGCCTGCTGTTATTAGAATGGGCTTGAACCTACCACCTAAG
>JBCBCD010000226.1:0-8769 GCA_038530915.1 Bacteroidota bacterium | reverse complement strand
CTAAAACTTAAACCAAACAATTGACCTTTATCTTGTTCCTTAAGTTGTAAGAATTTTTCAACATGTGAATTGTAAGTTGGTATTGTATCGTTTTAGTAAATTAAATAGTCGAAGTTGTGGACTTGCAAAACTTACTTTTACAAAAATACAAACTAGTAGTATTATGAAACTCCATTTCATTTTGTTCATTCAAATTTTAGTGGTCTTACCATGCGACCTGCGACGAAGGAGCATGAACGCGTAGCCTTTGCTAAAGTTTTTTTAATAGCTCTAAAAATTCCTCCTCTTCTCCTTCCTCTAACTCTATACTTATAAAGTTGTCTTTTTCCTTAGGTTGATAATCCAATATATTGTATTTGAATTTCTCATGATCTACAACGGTAATAATTTTGACTCTTTCTCCAAGAGGAAATGATATTTTGTCTTTTTTTAATGGATGCCATAGCCTATACAAATTACTATCCTCTTCAAAGACAAAAGGAACAGCTATATCCCGGTTTTCAAAAACCAATACCATAGATATATTTTCATACTGTTCATTTAATTTTACAGCTATTGGATCTATTTCATCCTCAAAAGATGACAAGAAGTCTGCATTCACCCAACTACTTGAAGTAATATCTATTAAATACCTGTAAGCATTTAGTGGTTGTAAAAATGGCTCTCCCTGTATAATTACTAATGAATCAAAATTAAATGTGTCTACCACATCCAGTGGCGTTATATCACATTCTGTAACATACTTTATTTCTTCTAATCCAATGTTTTGAACACTGCTTTCATTAGCTATAAATTCGTAAATGTCCTTTATTTCTTCATCAGATAAATATTCATAGCTATTCATTAGGGTTGGCCCCCAAGCTTGCCATAGACACAATGCTATACTATCATTTTCAACAATCATTTTTTGTGAATTCTTAGTAAATTCAATTAGCCAATCTCCCCCCCTGAATAAATGAATATTCCCAAGCGCAGGGCCTGTTAGCACCTCTCTCATGTTCTTTGAATGACAGCTTGCACAATTTGCATTATATAGTTCTCTTCCTCTGAACAATCCGTCAGTTCCTTTCGTCTCAAGTATTTCATTAGAGTTCACCCAATAGCTTATACCTTCATCAGACTGTTCTAATAAATACTTACTCATACGATCATTGATATAATTTGCTGGTATTTCTAAGGTTATAGCTTCTCTAAACTTGTCCTCATCATTTGATAAGTTCACAATACGAAACATTCCTCCTGTTTCTAAAAAACGCCCCTTTTCATCTATTGTATAAATATTGTTAATAATCATTTCATATTTACTCAAAATAGTAGAAAAGCCAATCTTAACAGTATTATCTTTATCACAGGTAAAAGTGTTTGCTCTAATTCGAATTTTTATTCCATTTGTATCTTGAATTATCGTATCTCTATCACAAGAAATGGTAAATGACTGGTATTCTGATTGTTGACGACTTTCGGAAATATTTTTATCAGTATCAGGAAAGCACCCTGATAAAAAAATAACAATTGCAGAAATTAGCGCGATTCTCATTTTAAGGTATTTTTATTTGATAAATCTATTTGATTTCCCAAATTGTAGCCAACCATCTGCGTATGGTGCATATTACCTTTCGTTTATTCTTGGCACTTGTTGGGTCACGCAATGAATTCCTCCACCGAACAAGTTTATTTCTTTAACATTAAATCCAATGATTTTTCTATTAGGAAAATACTTTTTTAGGATATTCACCATTTTCTCATCTTTTTCTTTTTCTGATGCTGGCATGCCTTCTTCCCAATACTGCGGTACCAATACTGCTCCATTTGTTACAAAATAGTTGGCGTAACTTAATGCAGGAACCACTAACATGATATCAGTCTTTTTGGATAATCCATCCATGTAGAGTTTTTCTAATCCTTCCGGTGTCCAATACGAGAGAGGAATAGGTACAAGATGCAGGCTTAAGTCAGGTGAAGGTATTTCGATGAGGGTAAAAGGCTTACCATTAATCCTGCGCTGTTCTTTTAGTTGTCTTAAATATCCCTGGAATATTTCATAATCATGTCTTGCAATTGGATTCTTGTCCTTATCCTCCTCTGAAATGGTAGTAACTAGAATCGTGCTATCGTTCGCAAATCTTGCGACAGCATCAATATGCCCATTCGGTGCATACCCCCAATAGTTGTCGACCTTCAATCCGTTTTTTTCCACCAAAGGAACACCTTTCAACCAGATCATCTGTTGTTTCCCGTACATGTCAAGAATTTCCTTTTCAATTTTTTCGATGGAAGAGCTTCCTTTATTATGCATCATTGCATTATCTTGTATTGACATTGCTGAGTGACTATTCACCTCTATTGCTCCCCCATCATAGCTAATAGGGCTGTTTTGAACTTTATAACGAAATTGAATAGCTAAACTGTCATCTACAGCTTTTCTCAATGCGATATTGGGATTTCTCTTTATGGAGTTGGAATCAATACCTTGCCAGTTCGCCATTCTAAGCTCTGTACCATTGGAAAGAAAAAGAGGACCTGGATCTCTTAAAAAATAGGTTTCTTGGGGATGGACAATGATTGTTACCCTCGATGTATCTACAGTCATCTGAAGTAAACTATCCAATAGGGTATTGGCTAGTGAATCCTTATTGGTTAATATTTTAACGGGCACGTATTGATGAAGTACTTTCACCAATTGCAAACGTGTATCAATCTGATAAGCCTCTCTATCAAATTCCCATACATCATTGATAGAAATCCAAACGGCTTGTTGAGGTTCCCATTCAGGTGGAAAGGTAAAGGGAGTATCTTTTATTTCCTCACTAGAGCAGCTGCTTAATATGACCAGTGCGATAACTAGTTGATATATATTTTTCATGGCTCAAATAATTAAAGGTAACGATCTTGTGTATGTGTTCATTTCTGTTAATTCTGCTGTATAAAGTTATTTAAAAAAGATAATATTACGATTTTAGGTCAAACTTAAATGATTGAAGAAGGGGGAGAATTCCCCCTCCTTTGAATTTCTTCTTAATGCAATTTTGTTCTGATAGCCTCAGATGCTTGTTTGATTGCGGCTCTCGCTGCTGGAGTATGCGTAATAGGATTCAACATAACAAAATCGTGAATAGTCCCGACATATCTCGTAGCGGTTACTTTCACTCCTGCGGCATTTAGCTTTTTGGCAAACGCCTCTCCTTCGTCTCTTAAAACATCATTCTCTGCGGTTATCACCAATGCCTCAGGAAGCCCTTTTAATTCTTCTAAGGTAGCATTTAAAGGACTAGCTGTAATCTCTCTTCGAACACTTTTATCTGGAGTATAGGCATCCCAAAACCAAATCATTGCATTCAAAGAAAGGAAATGCCCGTTCGCAAATTGCTGGTAAGAAGAAGTGTTGTAATTATCATCAGTTACAGGATAGAAAAGCACTTGAAAATCAATCTCAGGTCCTTTTCGTTCTTTTGCCATTAAGGTAACGGCAATTGCCATATTCCCCCCAACACTATCTCCTGCTAATCCTAATTTGTTGGTATTCAATCCTATGGATTTTCCATTTGCTTTAATCCATTTAGTCGCTGCATAGGCTTCTTCATTGGCTTGTGGATAAACGGCTTCCGGCGTTGGCGTGTAATTAACAAAAATGACTGCTACATTTCCACCAACTGCTAATTCTCTGACGAGACGGTCATGGGTAAAATCATCTCCTAAAATCCAACCCCCTCCGTGAAAGTACATCAAAACAGGTAGCGCCTCCTTACTGTTTTTGGGTTTGACAATCCGAATGGAAACTGTTGTGCCATCTTGAGTAATTTCTTTTTCCTCGATGTCAACTTCTAACTTTTTATAATCTCCCGTTTGCGCTCCAATAAGAACATTGCGGGCTTCTTCAATTGGTAATTCATAAATTTGTGGAGCAGTAGGGTCTCTGTGAACTGCTTTAAGAAATTCTTTGGTGTCTTTTTCAACACCATAATTTCCAACTAAAGTGGTTTCGATTTGTGCACTTGCTGCAGACGCACTTGCAATTGCTGCTGCTGAATTAATTTCATTTTTCATAATGGTATTTTTTAGATTATTGTATTACTTACAATACAAAAATGAGAAGCCCCGACTCATTAATCAAATAAATAATCATTATCTTTGATAAATAATATTTATAACAATGACCCTTCAACAGCTTAGATATATCCTTGCACTTGATAGTGAAAGACACTTTGCAAAGGCAGCAGAAGTATGCTTATTATCTCAACCTGCGTTGACTATTCAGGTAAAAAAAATGGAAGAAGAAATTGGCGTTTTAATTTTTGACCGAAGCAAAGTGCCCTTAAAGCCAACACCTTCAGGAAAGGAAATCATAAAAAAAGCTAAAATAGTCTTACAAGAAATAGAGGGCATTAAAGACTTTGTTATTGATACAAAAAATAAACTTCAAGGAAAGGTAATACTTGGCGTAGTTTCAACATTGTCTCCTTATTTAATTCCCCTAGTTATTGAAAATCTAATCAAGAAAACTCCTAAAATGGAGTATGTCATTAAAGAGTATTCTACAGTCAAATTGATGGAAAACTTAGAAAGTGGAGAAATAGATATTGCATTAATGTCCACCCCAACAAGCAACAATAAACTCAAAGAGTTTCCAGTTTTTTCAGAACCTTTTGTCGCCTATTTGAATCCAGACCATACAAAAATTGATGAACCATACTATGAGATTAGTAAATCGGATATATCTGATTTGCTGCTCTTAAAAAATGAGTACTGCTACAATGCGCAATTACTGAATATATGTAATATCAAGTCTACTAAACCCATTCATCGAAAAGTGAATTTTGAAATTACTTCTATAGAAACATTGAAAAATCTAATTAGAGGAAGTGCCGGGATTGCCATTATCCCAGAATTATCTGTCATTCACCAAAAGAAAGAAAAGTTTGTCAAACAATTTAAACCACCTATACCTGTAAGAGAAGTTGGATTGGTTGTATCCAAAAGATTCAATAAGAAATTATTATTGGAGAAAATGAGTGAAGCGATTTGGGAAAGTTTACCTGATAATCTAAAATCAAATAAAGAATTTAGAAAAGTCAGATGGGATGATTCTCCATATTTTCGGAATGCGCTATAGCTTTTTTCTGATTGTGCCTAACGGTAAATATAAGCGGTCATTTCAATGCCGCTTATATATTATTGGGCTAACGTTTTTGTTCGAAGGCATCTCTTTGATCTGTTAATAACTTAACGGCGTACTCATAAATCTCATCTTTATTTTTCTTTACTCCTTCTATAGTTTTATTTACCTCATAGTCTGGTTGTATACCAATTCCATGAAAAATATTCCCATTTTGGTCCGCCACCCTTTTTCCAGTCCAAGGGATCAAAATATTTCCATAAAGAAATATGTCATTCGTATTGCCAGTGGAGCCTGCAGTTTGCGATCCAACTATTGTAGCGAGATTGTAATGAGATACAACATTGAGAAATGTCTCAGCATAACTTATCGCCCTTGCATTAGTGAGGAAAATTCTTGGTGCTTTGAGATATGGGCTCATAGGTAAGAATTTGCTGGGTTCTTCTTTTACATACTTTATTGCCATTCTATCTGGATATTGGATTTGAGCCTCGTAGGTAGAAATTGCATCCAAGGTATCTTGGGTAAAATGACGTACTATTTCAATAGTTTGCCATTGAGGATATCCTCTGAGATCAAATATCAGCCCATTTGAGGATGAAATTTCATCAAATTTTTCTTGAATGAAAGCCCATGAGGTTTTGCTTAGGTCTATATACTTGATACCGTCAGCAGCTTCGAAATAAGACTCTTTTGGCTTTATGTCAATTAAATCTTCAAATTCTTCTTCAGTTAATTGTTTCTTATAAAGGACGGGTGATTCTTTACCAAGAATTGTCAAGGAAATTGAATCGTTCAAATCCCCAACTAAGGCTTCATAAATAGCCTTATAGTTTTTTCTTTCAGAATTGGCTCCAGAAGACAGTTGTAGTGTGTTTTCCCAATATTCTAAAGAGGGAATTCCGTTAATAAGCTTAACAATATCACCTTGACTAATATCAGATACACTATCATTAACGGATGTTATAACTAATTGATTTTCCATTTTTTCTATAGCGAATGGTGGAAAAAAAACAGAATTATTTGAATAAACTCCGATATGACTATCATTGAGTTTAGAGACCATTTTCTTAAGTGTTATGATATGATCGCTCTTATTCTTATCAGTTTTGTTTCTTTCGATAGCTAACCTAAGTTCATTTTCCCAATTTACTTCCGTTATTTCAAAGTATGGATAGAAATGCTGAAACACATTCCAAACTTTTATGATATTGGCTAATCGGACATGTTTATTTTTCAGGACCTCTTCTGAAGGATCGATAGAGTCAATTTTTTGATTTAATTCTGTAAGTAATTTTTCTGACGGTTTTGGAAAAGTAATACTATCTGATAAAGGCAAAACAACAGGAAATGAAACTAATAAACCATTAGTCAATTCTTTTTTTACAATTTTCTGTTTGGGAATTTCAAGTGGAAATAATGCCTCAATTGCCTCATTATTCCCCTCACTGCGGCTAATCCTAACAAATGTATCTTCGTTATTACTTTCAAAAATCTCAAAGTTCTGATTTGGGCCAAATGTCTTCCATTGTTCTCCTAATTCAGAAGAGTTAAATTCTTCGCGAATTAAATCCTTTTTCCCCGTTGTATCTTCACTTGTGACTGACAATTGCTCCAAATCAATATATCCTCTCTTGCAAATTGAGTAGAGAATAATCGTTGCTTTTTCAATGTCTTCAGAAACTTCTTTTTCTAATTTGACTTCCACCCAAGTACCGTTACTTGTTTGTACAGTTTCACTGCTTACTTCATCCCAAGGTTGGTCTTTCGCCTTAAAGCGAACTCCAAGATACACGGTGCCCTGATATGTGGAACTGATTCTAATTTTTGCTTTAGCAGATATCTTTTTTGACTTAATATCTTCAGGTTTGATGGTTTGGAAAAGAGCTCCATAATCATTAGAACTTTTGGGCAACACCATCGCCTTTCTATCTAGCACTTTTGTAGTGGAGCCCTACTTTTCTTTCTCCGTTTCCTACGTGCTGCCAATACACGGCATTGTTATTAGTCAATTTATCTAAATATGCTGTATCAATTTCTTCGGAAGAAAAAGAAACAGCTTTCGCCCATTCAAATAGTTGTGCTAATTCCACTTCTTGGTCTTTTCGTAGAAGCTGCTTCGAGGCATATAACCCAAATCTATCCCAATCTAGCGTTGCGGATTCATCCCCAGGATAGAAGTATTTGATATAGCCATAAGTCTTTGCGAAGTCTATAATTCTGTCTGTCTCATTTGCTTCTTTACTACAGCCCAGCAGCAATATCAGAATTGCAAATACGATAGTTTTACTTCTCATCAGTTAAGAATTTGATAGTATTTGGTTATTAATGTCATAATTTGAACTTTTCGTGCAGTACTCTTTCCCAAATGTAGCCCAACATCTTGCTATCCGCCATTATGGCGTATATATTCTTATATTCTAAACTTCTCATTCTTATAGTTCATCTTAAAAAGTTGAAACTACAGCTTTCCTAAAGTTAAATATTTCCATAAATAAATGTAGGCAATTCTTTGAAAAGAAGAGCTTAAATATTGGTAAGTAGAACAGTCAGAAACGACTCAGAAAGAGCAAGTAGCGTTTTGCTGTACTAGGAAGTTATAAGTGGTTGGATAACCATCAAACTTTCTACCCACCCAATGGTTTTTTAAAAAGTGATATCTCAACCTTTCTTAAAGAAGGCCATTACCTAGTTCAAAACACACAAGATAAATGAACAAGCAACCAGAAGTAATTTGCGACCCGATCACGGGCATATGTACGATACCTACTTTCGAGGGAGAAGCCAATGAGTCTATTGAATTTCGAGAAGATATAGAGATTATTTACGTAGGAGATCCGATGTGTTCTTGGTGTTGGGGAATATCGCCGGCCTTACATGAGTTGGAGCAGCAAGCTAAGCAGAGTGGCATCGCTTTTCGCATTGTAGTTGGTGGACTTCGACCAGGAGGAGGAGATGAGTGGAATGAAAAATTCACTAATTTTTTAGCTCACCATTGGGAAGAAGTCAATCAACGAAGTGGACAGCCATTCAACCATGGCCTTTTTCAGTTGGATGACTTTAATTATGATACTGAACCTAGCTGTCGGGCTGTAGTGGCTGCTCGGGCTATCGATTCCAGCAAAGAGCATCCTTTCTTTGAGTTGGTACAGCATCATTTTTATGTGCAGAATCAAGATCCCAATCGAGTAGATTTTTACGAACCTATTTGCAAGAAACTAGAACTGGATTTTGGTGAATTTAAAACGCTGTTTGAGTCAGTAGAAATCAAAAAGCGCACCCAGTCTGAATTTGCCATCAACCGACAATGGGGCGTGCGTGGCTATCCTACTGTATTGCTTAGAAAACAGGATCAGTTACACTTGCTGGCAAGAGGTTATTCGAGCAGTAAGAAAATGTGGGAACGTCTGGAAGATGTAGTAAATGTAGAATCATAAGGCTAGATATATTTCTTTATAAGATCAAACAGCCTTTGTAATGGTTGTTTCAATTTTTTAGGATGTAGTGTGTAGAGGCCCCCTACACACTACACCCTAAACCCTACACTGAAACTGCTGATTATAGGCAAACTCAAGCTCCATTATCTAAATTAATTTTGGTTAATATTTTATTCTTGCTTCAGCATCTTGCACAATCTGGCTCGCCTATTAACTTGC
>JBCBCD010000225.1:0-8827 GCA_038530915.1 Bacteroidota bacterium | reverse complement strand
TCACCTTTGGTAGCGATGAATTCATTAAACCTAAGACCACTCTATCTGTATTGTCCCCATCGTCTGCTTTAATTGCACGACTTGCCTGAATTATGGCTGACATTCCTGATGCACATAACCGGTTGACCGTTTCCCCGGGAACTGTAAATGGCATCCCTGCTAGCAAAAGACTCATCCTAGCTATATTTCGATTGTCTTCTCCTGCTTGATTAGCACATCCTAAAATGACATCATCATAGGCATCTAATGGGATGTTCGGGTACTTTTTTATGAGTGCTTTGATCGGGATAGCAGCCAAATCATCTGCTCTAAGATTGGATAGTGAACCTCTGAATTTTCCAAATGGGGAACGAACTCCGTCTACAATAAAAGCTTGTTTCATGTACTTTTTATTGATATCGATTTTAAAGTTTTGTGTTCAAAGAATGGACTCAAATACGTCGTATATATCTTCTTTTTTCATTTCCCGGTAGTTATAGGAAAGCAGCCTTGCTTGTTTAAGCGTACCATCGGTTAGTGTTTCCAAATCACCTTTACCTATTCCGTAAGGTGATAATGACACATTCAAGCCGATCGAGGAAATGAGTTCCGCTATCTGATCTAATAAATAGTCAGCTGCTTTTTCATCAGTTTTACCTTCAAGTTCAGGATGTACAGCTCTACACAACTCAGCATACATTAGAAAGGCTGTTTTAGCATTGAATTTCATGGTTGGAACCATTACCAATGCATTACTTTCACCATGAGGTATTTTGAAGTTGGTGCCTAATGGGTAAGAAAGTGCATGAACTGCTCCTACGGTTGCATTCGCGAATGCTAGACCTGCAAGCATGGCCCCTGATAACATATTACTCCTTGCCACTAAGTTGCTCCCGTTATGAACTGCCTCTGAGATATTCTTGTAGAGTAACTTAAAGGCTTGAAGTGCCAATTGATCCGAAACCACATTCTTTCTAAGGCCGGAAGTGAAAGCTTCCATCGCATGTACCATCGCATCTATTCCAGTCGCTGCAGTCACGTGAGCCGGTAGGCCAACAGTCAATGCTGCGTCAAGGAAAACCACATCACATATCAATTTAGCATCTACAATGGGGCTCTTTTCACCGTCATCTCCGGTAACTACTGCCACATGGGTCACCTCAGACCCTGTACCGGCAGTGGTGGGTATCAACACCAAGGGAAGGCGATCTCCATGGCAATTATCTACACCATAAAGCGCTTCTACAGCTTGTGGTGTTTTTAACAGTAATGCCAATATCTTAGCAATGTCCATCGGGCTTCCGCCCCCAAGACCAACCACTGTAGAAATATTTTGATCTGAAATACGCTCCAATGCTTTACGTACTGTAGCAGCTTTTGGCTCTGGCTCCACCTGATCAAACAGTATCACCTCAAGCCCTGCTGCGTGCATGGCCGTTTGAACTTTATTTGCGATGCCCAGCTTCACTAAAGTAGTATCTGTGACTAACAACACACGCCCGTTCAATTTAAGATCGACGTAACGCTCTGCTTCGCTCGCACATCCGGCTGCAGAGAGGATATTTTTTGGAGCTTTAAAATTGAAATTCATAAAATCACCCTATTTTTGTTAACCTAACCCACCTATACATCTGTATTTTACTTCTTGCCACTCCCTAAGCCCCTCTATGCCTCCATCACGACCTATTCCTGATTGCTTAAATCCACCAAAAGGGGTACGTGCACTTGAGAATGCAACGGTGTTTTCACCAATGATTCCTGCGTCTAATCCTTCTGCCATCCTCCAACACCTAGCCCGATCGTTTGAATAGAAATAAGCTGCAAGTCCATGGATGGTATCATTGGCTTTTTCCAAGACTTCTTCCTCCGTCCTGAAACTTGAAACCATCGCTAAAGGGCCAAAAATTTCGCATTGGCACGGCAGCATGTCATGGGTAGCATCTGTGATAATAGTGGGCTGAAAAAAACAATCCCCCTTGTCATCCTTTGCTCCACCGATAATCAACTTACCTCCTTTAGCTAATGCATCGGCAACATATCCCTCTAAGTTTTTAACGGCTTGTTCCGAAATCAACGGACCTATAGAGGTGCCCTCATCTAAACCATTCCCGACACGAAGCGATTTTACTCTGTTGGTCAATTTCTCGATAAACTGATCATAGATACTATCCTGAATATAAATTCGGTTAGTAGCAACACATGCCTGGCCCCCATTCCTGAACTTGGAGCTGATGAGTCCATCGAGAGCATCTTCTATATGGGCGTCTTCAAAGACAATGAAAGGTGCGTTTCCTCCTAATTCCAGACTCAATCGCGTGAGTGTTGTTGCGCCTGCTTTCGCCAACAATTTTCCTATTTTGGTAGATCCTGTAAAACTCAGCTTGTGAATCTTAGGGCTTGAAGTAAACAATTCACCAATAGCTGGCGTGCCTTCCTTGGAGGTAGTAATGAGCGAAAAAACACCAGGGGGAATTCCTGCTAAATCGGCCAGCTTCTTTAAAGCTACTGCGCTCAAAGGAGTAAGTTCTGACGGCTTGACTAACACTGTACACCCGGATGCCAGTGCAGGAGCAACTTCTCGCATGATCATCAAAGTAGGGAAATTCCAAGGTGTGATAATTGCGCCAACTCCCAAAGGTTGATGCGTGACCATCAATCGCTGATGGGTAGTATGTGCAGGCATCATCCGGCCGACTTCTCGCTGCACTTCTTCTGCATACCAGTCGAGAAAGCTTGCTGAGTAGTTGATTTCCCCTTTCGACTCTGCCAATGGTTTGCCTTGCTCGATGGTCATGATTCGACTCAGGTCTTCTACGTTTTCTCGCATCAAGTTGGCCCATTTGCGAAGCAATTTACTTCTTTCATCCACAGTCGTAGATTTCCAACTCAAAAAGGCTTCAGTAGCTGCATCAATGACTTGCTCAGCTTCCTTCACATTCATGTCAGGCAGTGCTGCAATTGGTTCATTGTTTACAGGATTAAAAACGCGAAAAACGTTGGCCTGACTACTGTCAGCATTGAAGGTTTCAGACAAAAGACTCGGATCTTTAAGTCCTAATAAATTGGTTGCTATCTCTGTATTCATTTTGTTCATATTTAGTTACTCTGACCTACGGTAATTCCTCCACATACGTACAGGGTTTGCCCGGTCACAAAACTGCTTTTAGCATTCAAAAAGAAACTCGTTGCATTCGCAACATCAGTGGGTTGTCCCATCCTTTTCACAGGTACCCGATCGATGATTGCCTTTGTGGCCGGGCTATCCGGAGGGTTATTCTTTTTAAACGCTTCTGTTTCAATGGGTCCGGGTGCAACGGCATTGACTGTGATACCATCTTGTGCTAATTCTAGTGCCCAGGTACGTGTCATCGCACCAAGCGCTCCTTTACTTGCTGAGTAAGCGGTTCGTTTTTCCTTTCCTAAAACCGTCCGACTTGTGATGGTGACCACTCGCCCAAAATTGGCTTTTCGCATGGCCGGGAGTACGGCTTGCAAACAAAGCATGGCTGTTTGTGCATTGAGTTGCATGATGGTCATGAAGTCATCTGTGGTGGTATCTTCCAGTAGTGCCGGACGGACTAAACCGACGTTGTTCACTAATCGAAGAATCTGATACTTTTCGCAAAGGTCGACTAGCACTTGCTTTGTAGTATCTACGTCCGATAAATCTACTTGCTCATACAAGGCTCTAGAATGATCTTTTGGTGGAACCAAGTCAAGGATAATCGGGCTTAAACCGTCTTTTTCAAGTCTTTGGGCAATGCCTGCACCAATCCCATTCGATCCACCAGTGACAATTACGTATTCCTTATCCATGCTTTAACTATTTTTCATTATTCATTTGGGTTGCCCTTTCATAGGCTCTCACTTTTTCTTCCCGAATTCTTCTCCTTGCGGCATTCAACAGTTCCGTTTTAGGAGTAATGGTTTTTCCTATCTCTAAATAACTTTTTTGGTTTTTTGTGTATGCTTCCCATTGAGGCAAGCCGGGTTGATTGGGGTTTCCTGTTTTAGCAAACTGTGTCCAGTAGCTGATCATGGCTTCACCTACCGTCTTAACTTCCTCAGAAGCCTCTGAACCGAGTTGATTATAGACATATTGTATTTCGCTTGCATGAACAGCACCTAGTGAGGGGTTTTCTAGCAGTGGTACAACAAATTCATACTGGTAAGCGGGCGAAGTCACGTTTTCCATTTCCTGAACCAGGTGATCGGCAGGCTCTAAAAACCAGGCATCTGTGATGTATTGTCCGACTGCTATTTTTGCTTCTTCTTCTGAATTGAAAGAATAAAAGCCAGAGATATCGGCAGCAGCACCTTTATAAAAACCTGATATTCTTTCAGTGAATTCCTCCTGAGTCCTGGATCTTACACTGCGCAGGTAGTAGTTACCTTCTTCCTTGTTGGAACCGATGATAACAGGGATATCCATCTGATTGCCTTTGCGGAATACGGCTTCTGGATAATCATGTAAAAACCATCCATCAATGGTTGTTTTGGTTTGAAAAGAAACCTCATTGATGATTTGGTCTACATCCAGTGACCTCAATTTTTTCAATGCATCTTCTCCTTCATTCACAAAGGTTTGGGCCCACACCGTACCTAATTGTTCGGCACTGGGTAATGAGGCGAGGGAATCACGCAAGCGTGCTATGTTAGGAACTGCTTTTTTATCCCCTCCCCCAAACATCCAGGGGCTTTGCATAATGGCTTTATGAAAGAGCCCTTTCGATAGTGGTGAAGCGCATAGCGTAGCCACACTTGTACCGCCGGCTGAGTTCCCAAAAATGGTGACGTTATCTGGATCTCCACCGAAGGAAGCAATGTTTTCCTGCACCCATCTTAACGCTTCCAGTTGATCGAGATAGCCATAGTTTCCGGAAACATTGTTTTCAGATTCTGCGGATAAGCCAGGATGAGCCAAAAACCCCAAGGCGCCCAGACGGTAGTTGATGCTTACCAGAATAATGCCTTTTTTGGCAAACGTTACACCATTTACGAAAGGTTTGTAATTGGAGGCCAGGGTACTCAATCCTCCACCATGAATCCATACCAACACAGGCAGTTTTTCATTTCCACCTATATTATCTGTCCATACATTGAGACAAAGGCAATCTTCGCTCTTTTCATAGGGGTACGCTTCACGCGCTCTTTGAGGACACCATTTAGAGAAATTGGTACATGCCAGCACGTTATCCCAGTTCTGTACGGGTCTTGGTGCTTTCCAACGCAAGGCTCCAAGAGGTGGCTCAGCATAGGGAATCCCTTTGAATGCCCTTAAATTGGTTGCACTATCTAGTAAAATGCCTGAGATCTTCCCCGACTTGAGTTGAACAATTCCCTGTTCCTTCTCGCTGGTTTTCACCGAAGTACATGCACAAACGGTAGCTGCAATTGTAAAAGATAAAATTATATGGGTTACTCTTAATCTCATTCTTACTAAGGGGTTTAGTTGTAGGCTTTGATTTTTTTCTTACGAATAAGATCACAAGCCTGGCAAGGTACTTCTCTTTTAGGCGTTATCTCTTCTCCTAATTCCATGTAGCTTTTTTTATTCTTTGTGTAGGGTTCCCACTTTGGTAGTCCCGGTAGATTGGGATCACTTGTTTTAGCAAACTGTGACCAATAGTTGATCATGGTTTCTGCTGCTGCTTTATCCACTTCTGCTGCGTCTTCGTTTAAGTTATCGAAGACGTACCGTATTTCAAGTCCATGTGTAGCGCCTATAATGGGCCACCTTCTGCTCGGTATGGTAAATTCATACTGATAGGCGGGTGAAGTCACGTTTTCCATTCCCTGAACCAGATGATCAGCAGGTTCCAGGAACCAGGATTCTGTTACAAATTGGCTAGCTGCTTTCTTGGTTTCTTCTGCTGAGGTAGACGGATAAAAGCCAGCGACTGCTGCTGCCCCATTTCCGTAAAAGTCGGTTAATATCTCCGTGAATTCTTCCTGGTTTTTGGCAGCAACATAATTCCAAAAAGCAGTTCCCTCATTTTTATTGGTACCAATCATGACTGGGATGTTCATTTGATCCCCCTTAGCAAATACAGCCTCCGGATAATCATTCAAGAGCCATCCATCGATGGTGGTTCTAGTTTCGTAATAGGGTTCGTCTTTGATTACTTGTAAAGCGTCAAGTGATCTCAGTTTTTCCAGGACATCATCTCCTTCATTCACATATTTGTTAGCCCATTTTGTGCCTAGTTCTTCGGCACTTGCTACGCTTGCCAAGGGTTCGCGGAGACGGGTAATGTTAGGTTTTGCAATTTTGGACATGAACCCGAACATCCATGGGCTCTGCATGATCGCTTTGTGAAACAGTCCTTTCGACAATGGAGAAGCACACAATACGCTCACACTCAAACCACCAGCAGATTCACCAAAAATGGTGACATTATCTGGGTCCCCACCAAATGCTTCGATGTTTTCCTGTACCCATCTCAATGCTTCGAGTTGATCAAGAAATCCGTAGTTTCCTGACACATTGTTCTCCGATTCTGCCGACAAAGCGGGATGAGCTAAAAAACCCAACTGTCCTAAGCGATAGTTCATGCTTACCAGCACGACTCCTTTTTTAGCAAACTGATCTCCGTCTAATGTATTATTATAATGGGATGATAGCGCATTTAACCCGCCTCCATGGATCCAGACCATGACAGGAAGTTTTTCATCTCCACCCAGGTTATTGCTCCATACGTTGAGGCAGAGACAGTCTTCACTAAGTTGGATTTTATCATTACGTGTTTTCTGTGGACACCAATTTCCGTAGGTATCACAGGTTAATACGCTATCCCACTTTTGGATAGGTTCAGGTGCTTTCCAGCGTAATTCTCCCACTGGGGGCTCAGCATATGGAATGCCTTTAAATACTCTTAAATTGGTTGTACTATCAAGCAAGACACCAGAGATCATTCCTGATTTGAGTTGAACCACTCCCGCTTGTAGATTGTCGGTTTTGATTGAAGTATATGCACCAATTGTTACAGTGATTAGTAAGAGAAAAATAATTCTGAATACTATTGTTTGTTTCATCATTACTCGTTGATTTATCTTAAATTTTCTTTGAGTACAGGTTTTTCTTAAAAGGGCATCCATGTGATTAGTGTAATTTGTATGATAAAAAACAACATGAAGGGAATCACCAGATAGCCCATCACATCTCTTGCCTGAATTTTAATCCCCGCCCCCATAACCGGGAGTACCAATAGGAGGTAAAATGGCTGAAGGAGGTTAGTAAGACTTTCTCCATAAGCAACGGAAAGTGCTGCTCTGGCCTGTGCCTCAATCAAGTCTACACCTGCAGTGTTCGATACAATTTGATTGGTAGCCTTAATAACGCTGGGACCAATCACGGCAAATTCACCTCCTCCGGAAGGAATCGCAAAATTTACAATGCCTCCTAGCAGGTAAGAGAAAAGAGGATAGGTTTGAACCGTAGCAAGAGATGCCATGGTATTGGCCAATTGCTCCCCTAATCCGGTACCCGTCATGATCCCCATGATTCCGGCATAAAAGGGAAATTGAAATAAGATACCTGAAACATTGGAACTGGCTCTCTTCATGGATATACCATACCTCATGGGAGTGACATGCAGTAAGAGTCCCATCATGATGAAGGTAAAAATCATGATGTTTAGGTTTAAATCAAAACCTTTTGTACCAAAGTGAAATACGATATAGCTAACCCCTATCAACCCGATAGACCATTGTAACACTGCACTGTTATTAAGCAGATCCGATAGTGAACGAATGGACATTTTGTATCCTTCAGCTTCTTCCTTAATAGAAACCTGCTTGGTTGAATTAGGTGCCTCCATAAGCTGGTTCAGTTCTTTTACTTCTTTTTTAGGAATAAGTAAAATCATCAAAAGAGGGGTCACTATCAGGTACAACAGTACCATCGCTATATTTAATAAAGAGCCGAGCGTATCAGTGGTCGGGATGGTATGTGATATAATATTTGCCTCAATCAAATAGTTGTTTTCTGTATTGAGTAAAAGTGGAATGGAACTGGACAATCCAGTCACCCAGCTATTGTTAGAGAAATACACACAAGCAATAAGATAAGGGTAATGGATTCCTTTTACTCGTAAGGCTAGTTCTCTTGCTAAAACAGCTGCGATCACAATCCAACCCCAACTGATCATTGAAAGCGTAACACCTATCAATATGACGAAGAAATACACCTGTGTAGGTGTCTTGATGAAGTGGGTCAACTTATCAATGCCTTTTTTAACAACAGGAGATAGGGCAATGCTGTAACCAGTAATAATCAATAGTACCATTTGCATTCCAAACTCTAAAAGGTTCCAAAAACCACTGTACCACGACTGGATAATTTCTAATGGGGAGGCTCCAACCCAAAAAATAGCCACAAGTGAGGACAATAGGGTGAGTATTAGCGCAAAAACAAATGCATCGGGCATGTTCTTTTGGAAGACATCTGTGAATTTTTCTCCTAGTTTTTGGATCATAACATAACTTGAAATTTCATGTATTTATAAGACTCATTTACATTCAGATGCTCTACATTAAATATTTGATTGCTCAAAGTCACTACTTACCAGACCATAAATCCGTAGCGGGATCATAATCGGGATTTGGTTGTATCATTCGGGCTCCTACGCTTTTTCGCCATCGGTGCAGTTTTTCTCTTAGCTCTTTGACCTTAGCTGTTTCAGTTTCAGATAAGTCGTTTTGCTCACCTATGTCTTTTTTTAGATTGAACAATTGCACAGTACCATTTTCATAGTATTCCAGCAATTTAAAATCCCCATCCCGAATGGCTCCCCCAGGACTTTGCATTCCGTGATTGCTATAATGGGGAAAATGCCAATAGATAGGC
>JBCBCD010000224.1:0-8830 GCA_038530915.1 Bacteroidota bacterium | reverse complement strand
TTTACATTCAGCAAATCATATCTTTTCCTCAATAAATCTAAGCCATAGCCTGATGTTTCTTGTGAACCTAGTTTGGCCTGGATATTGTTACTCACTACAATGTAGTAGTCTTCTGTATTGCTAATATTAATGCTCAATGGATTCTTAGAAGTCATACTGTTGTGTTTAAAACAGTTTTCCAATACAATCTGTAAAGCCAGGGTGGGTAAATGATGTTCATATAACTCTTTGTCAATATCTAAATTAATGATACTGGCTTCTTCATTTCTGTTTTTCATCAAAAACAAATAAGACTTTAAGACTTCCAATTCTTCAGACAAGCGTATTGTGGTATCTTCATTATGCCTTAAGGTCTGTCTGTAAAATTGCGACAAACTCATGATAAATTGTTCTGAATTGGCATGCTGCTGACGCACCATCGAGCGCAAAGTATTCAGTGAATTAAAAAGGAAGTGAGGATCTATTTTTGCCCGAAGTGCTTGCAATTGAACCTTGTAATTTTCAGTTTGTATTTGTTCTTTTTCCAGTTGCAAAAGAGAGATATTCTTCTGTGCGTTAAGTGCATATTGAATGGTATACATCAATACAATACCAAGCGCAAATCTTCCAATGTAAGTTAAGTCAAAACTATCTAATCTTCTGATCTCAATAATATTAGATAATACGATTATACTGATAGTAATAACAGCTAATAGCCCAATCAACCATTTTACTTTATGCTTATTTTCTTTTTCCATCATATATCGTACGATATACCATAAAATATAGATAACGGCTGATCCTGTAAACCAGGAAGAAATAATCTCTAAGTAATTTAACCGCTGTAAATCCGAGTTAGAATACATGCTTATGATGGGTAAAATTACAGCCAATGCAATGGGCAACATGGTATTTATATTATACTTCAATTTTCAACTTTCTTATTAGGTCAATTATAAAACAACGGCATAGCCTAAATTTATTAAAAGTCCCTGGTACCTGGAATATCCACCTAGATTTTATAATATTGTTTAATAACTTTTTGCCAGCATACCGTCTGCCAATTCAATAATGCGATCACAATTGGCAGCAAATTCATCATCGTGAGTGACAGCAATGATGGTTTGTCCTCTCTCTTTGGCCAGTTGACGAAAGATGTCAAATACAATCTTGGTGTTCTTAGAATCTAGGTTACCGGTAGGTTCATCACCCATCACGATAGCCGGATCATTAATAAGTGCTCGTGCTATAGCTACCCTCTGCTGTTGTCCTCCTGATATTTTGGAAGCTTTTTTTAATTCTTGCCCTTTGATCCCAAGAAGTGTGATCAATTCCATAGCCTTATGTTCTATTTCTTCTTTTGACTTTTTATTAAGCTTAAGTGCCGGCAACATGACATTTTCCAATACACTAAACTCCGGTAACAAAAAATGAAACTGAAATACAAAACCTATCTGTTCATTCCTAAAACGAGCCAATTGGTTTTGCTTCAAACCAGTCACCTGTGTTCCATTGATGGAAATATTCCCTTGATAACCTGTATCCATGGTCGATAACAAATAAAGTAGTGTTGACTTCCCGGAACCTGATTTCCCCATAATTGCTACAAATTCGCCCTTATTCACCTCGAAGGAAATATCTTTTAAAACATGGAAATTCACAGGTTCATAAAAGTATTTATTGATATGATTGACAGATAATGCTTTCATGATTTTTTATTTGAGTTGCGCTTTTAAATTGATGTTTGAATATTTTCTGATTGTCTCTTTAAAGAAAATCTTGTGATCTTGTGATGCTGTGATATTGTGATTGATTTTCGTGAACCCATGACCCATGCCCCATGACCCATGATCACCCCCTCAAAATCTCCACCGGATCTATTTTCGAAGCTTTTTGGGCTGGTAAATAGCCTGCTAGAAAAGTAATGATGATGCCAAATGCAAACGCCATAATGTAGTCAAAAGGCCTGTAAGCAACGGGCAAAGTAGTTAACGGAGGAATTTCGAAAGGTATTTGGTCGATGATTCTAACTATGATGTTGCCGAAAACCATGCCACTAATTCCACCTATCAATCCTATTACTATAGATTGAGTCAAGAAGATTTCTATGACATCCTTACTATTGAAACCCATAGCCTTTAGGATAGAAATTTCTTTAATTTTCTCATTTACAGTCATATTCATGATGTTATAGATGCCAAATCCAGCTACAATTAAGATGGTTAGGGATACCGCTATTGCGATGATGTCTCTTAGTGCATTTGCAGAATCCAACTGACTGTTTCCTTCCTGCCAAGGTTCTACTTTGTAATCAGTGCGATTGGAGATTTGAGTAGCTATTTCACTAGCCTTGTTATAATCATCAATGTTGATGAGTAATTCGGTGGCATAGCTTTTATTTTTTGAAAAAAGCTGCCTGGCTGTTTCCATGGAAATCATAGCTTTGGTTCTATCTAAATTTATAGCTCCGGTTTCGAGTAAACCAACGACTTTGAATGCTTTATTAATTCCATCAGAAGTGGTGATGGTCACATTATCGCCAACTCCAACTCCAATGTTCACAGCTAAGCCTGCACCCAATATGATTCCATTAGATCGCTTATCCAATTCATATAAATCGCCCTCGGTAATGTATTCTGAAGTATGGAAAAGTTGATCTTCTGTTTCCGTTTCTACACCGGATAAATTGGCGCTGACTTTAGAAACTCCATTTCTGATGAATACATTTTGGTTGAACTGAGCAGTTACTGCTTCTATAGCTTCTATATTTGAGATATTGTCCTTGATTTCATCTACATTTTTAATACCTTCTGTATATCTGATGTTTCGTTCGTTATTCACTAATACTACAGTGAAGCTATCCTCAGCTACTTTTATGGGTTTAATCTCCGAGGGCAATTCGTTATATATTTTGATGTGTGACATGGATGTAAAAGTTATTTCCGTCTGCTCTTGATTGACTCCGGCCATAAAACTATTCATGAACACATACATGGAAATACCAAAGGTGACACTCAGTACGGCTACTGCCAGCTGCCTTATTTTTGCAGTAAGAAAAGTTTGGGCTATTTTTTGATTGGTATTGATCATTTTCTAATTCTTTGGTTTTACAATTACATCCTTGTCTACTAGTCCAGATACTACTTCTGTCCAGCTTCCGTTTTTGCTTCCGGTGACGATTTGCCTTTCTTCTCCATTTTCCAGCAATACCTTATTGCCTTTTGAAATGTAAGCGGTAGGAATGACCAATACATTGGATCGACTATTGTTTTCTATATTGGCTTGCAGCTGTGTGCCAGAAAACATTTTCTCTGGTAAATTTTCAAATTGTGCTTCTACGACATATGACTGTTCGTTCTTATCGAATGCTGGGTATATTTTTGTGATTGTTGCTAAGTAGTTGGTGTCCGGATAGGTATTGATGCTTACCACAACCCTTTGCCCCATTTCTACTTTAGTAATGTCTTCTTCGGCAACAAACAGTTTGATGATGTAATCTCCACTGCCAATTTTGGCAATTGCTTCTCCCTTTCTGGCTAGTTCACCTTGTTTTTTGAAGACATCGATCACTGTGCCTGCTTCCTGAGAAGTTAAGCGGTAGTCTTTTAATTTAGACTGTTGGGTATTGAGTTGCACTTTGCTGCGCTCTACATTTAGATCCAGGTTGTCTTTTACATCATCATAATTTTTTTGTAGTGCAATCAGGTTGTTTTCTGATGTTTTGTATTGCAGTTCCACTTTTTCATATTCGAGTTTTGAAATGGATTTATTTTGCCACAAATCTTTGTATCTCAAATAGTTTTCCTGATCGAAGTCCAATTGCTTTTTAGCTTGTTCTATTTGGACTTGTAAGCTTTCGAGCTGCGGAGAACCCATTGAAGCATTATTGACGGCATCATCATACACTACGATGGCATCTTGAAGTTGATTGTTTTGAATATCACTTTCCAGCAAAGCAACCAATTCATTTTTTCTCAATGCATCTCCCTCTTTTACGGTTAGACTGGTGATGATTCCTTCTGCTTTAGTGGATACAGTATAGTTGTTTTCATGCTCGATATAACCACTGGCGAATACAGCATCTTCAATGTTTTTTCTATTAGGTAGCGTTGTTTCTTGTTGGTCGCAAGAAGAGAAAAGTAAACTTAGTGCTGCCGCTATGACTAAAAAACCAGGTTTCTTTATATTCATTGTTTAGGATTTAATAAGATTTAAAATCGATTTGGCGGATGTAAATTTTGTATTGAGCCAAGGTGTAGTTGGCCAAACTTTGCAAATAGTTGTCTTGTGCATTTAGTAGGTCGCCATATTTATCCAACCTTTGATCAAGGCTGATGATACCTCCTTGGTATTTATTGTCGGTATGTATATCATTTTGCTCCTGTAGTGCTAATATTTCTTTGGTGTCCTGTAGTTGATCCGATGATTGTTGGAGCTGAGATTGGAGCAACTCATCTTCTTTTTGCTTGATCAGTTTGGTGTTATTAAGTTGTAATTGCTGGAGTTCTACTTGTAATTTAGATTGGTGTATTTTTTGTTTGCTGGAGGGGGAAAACAAGCCTGACCAGCTCAACTGGATTCCGAATAACTGTTGAGGAAGTACATTAGCATCAGAAAAATTCAAGAACTCATTAGTAGCATAAGTTTGATTGTATTGGTACATCAAGCTTACGGAAGGTAGTCTAATGGCTTTGGTTTGTTTGACCAAGGCATTGTATTTTTTTAAGCCTACTTCCTGGAGTAATACTTCAGGGTGGATGGTCGAAATCGTAGGATCCACAAGAACAAAGTTTTCCGGGCTATCCGTCACTACAATGGACTCTTTGGTATTGAGCTGACTTTGCAACTGAAGATAAAATTGGTCTAAGTTATTTTGAGAAAGTTTCAAGCTGCTATTGCTTCTGAGCATATTAATTTTTGCCAGATTTAAATCCGCTTCACTGATGATGCCTTCCTCGTATTTGGTTTGTGCGTGTTCATATATTGAAGTGGTCAATTCTGTATTTTCTTCGTAAATACTGATGGATTCCTGTGTAAGCAAAATGGAATAATAAGTAGAAGCCAATTGATTGTAAGTATTATATCTACTTAATTCTGTATTGGCCTTGCTTTCTTCTCTACTTATTTCAGCCGTTTGTACTGAAAAGATTTTTTGAAAATTCAAGATATCCCAATGAGCTTGTAGGCTTCTGGTGTATTGGTAACGGGTACCAAAATTCAATTCTTCAAACTCACCTTCTTCAGCAGCAGGATTAATTAATTGTGCAGGAACCAAAGTTGGTTGTAAGGTGATATTATCATTGTAACCCAATGAAGAATTTATGCTGGGTAGTAAATTAGACTTGGCTTCTTTCTTTTCAGAATTGGCGATTTGTTCAGCAATGTTTCCTTTTTTTAAACTTATGGCATTCGCATTGGCATATTTCAATACCTCTTCTAATGAATTGAATTGTAATTGGGCTTTTGCTTGAAAGCCTAATAGTAATAGGGGTAAGATCAAGCAGTACTTCATAGTTTTAATGTAGTTGTTTTGTTTGATTCAAAAATGCAGACTTGGGAAGCTTTTTGATGAAACAAAAAAGGTGAATTGAACAGAATGGGAAGTGAAGTGAACTTGACAAAAGAGATTTTATCTTTCAAAGTATTATCTTTAACAACATGAAGACATAGCAAAATAAATTATGACGAAAAAACAAGCTTTTCACGAACTGGAACACATCAAATATGGGATTCCATTTAATGCCATTGAATTTTTATACAATCATCCCAAGGATAAAGAAATAGAAGATAAAGTCATCTTTTATCTGAATAATGCTTACAATAATGAAATTGTGTACAACCCCAAAACAGACTGGTATTCAAGTGCTCCAATGTGGTATGCAATAGTTGCAGAAAATTATATCAGTGAATCTTTAATAGACTCTATTTTAAATATTTATGATAAAAAAAATCATGATACCTGGGATTTTTTGAACGAACAAGGACAGTATTTAGTTGGCAAATCTTGTGCATTGTTGGGAGACATAGCTATACAACGTTTCATGAATGTAATCGAGGAAGATTCAATGAACAACAGTGATAATAAATCTCTATTTTTAATTGATTGTCTCCATTTTGTTGATGAAGAAAAGTACAAAGACCAAATTCTTCGAATTTTGAGTCGGGTAAATTACGACTATATTGATATGTTTGTAAGTGAACTTGGAATCGTTAATTTTAAAAATTTCTTGCCTGCAATTAGATTGCTCTATAAACGTTACAAAGAGTTCTTGGATAAAAAAGAAACAACTATTTTTGATACAGGAGCTATTGAATTTAAGGAAGCTATTAAGAATTTGGAAAGTACTAATATAGGAAAATTGGATACTTGTTATTATGAAAAAAGAGGAGATTGGAAAGCTCATTATTCAAGTATGAGAAGGATATTTGAACCTGAACCTAAACCTGAGCCCAAAAAAGTTTCCATTAAAAAGAAAATTGGTAGAAATGATCCATGTTATTGTGGATCGGGGAAAAAATATAAAAAGTGTTGCTGGCCAAACTAAAGTTTGTTAATTACAAATGTATAATAACCTTAAATGCACTTTTTACACAGCCTGCCAAATCAGATGAAATGATTCATATAAAAAATAGTAACAGCATTTTTTGCAACCATCTCAAATCTGAGGGAATACTGCTTATTGCTATTCTATTGCTGTTGATTTGCTTGGCCGTATTTCAGGATTACCTTTATAGCCAACTTAGGAACACTGGCTTCTATCTTTCAGAGTCCTTGCTTTACAACAGTATTTGGTTGTTTTTTGTACCCTTGGGAACATTACAATTATGGGTATTGAAGAATGTCACATCTTTTAAAAAGGTTTACCGTATTTTGTTCATTTCAATAATAGGCCTGGTTTTTAGTTTACTACATTTGCTACTCTTTTCTTTAACATTTGTTGGAATAAGTGCCATGGTTTTTTCTCCAGGGCATCGATTTTATCCTATTTTCAAGAGTGCTCTATCCAATCATTTCTACCTACTGTATCTGATTCATTTGGCGATTCCTTTTGTGGATCACTATTTGCGAAATAGTGAAAATAAAACTGATCAAGAAGGGAAAAAAGAGGCGCAACAAATCAAAGTTACAGTTGGAACTAAATCTATCTTGATTAATACAGATACCGTTCAAAGCATTTCTTCCGATAGACCGTACACTTCAGTCACAACAGATAAAGAAAGATTTCTGGACAGTCGTTCACTAAAAGAATTTGAGAATCTATTGAATCCTTCCGTTTTCATTCGGGTACATCGATCCAACATTATTAATCAAAATTACATCAAAGAGCTGCAATCCAGAAAAAATGGTGACTATGATGTCTTGCTTCAAAATGGAACGATCATTCGCCTCAGTAGACACTACAGAAAGAACTGGGAATATCTACTCCACTAAGTTTAAAATACCCTCCACTTAGCAACTTAAGGGTTTTACTACTGGCAATACTGCCTTTATCTGGATAGCATTGTAAGAAAAACGAGCAACGAATTATTGAATATCGTTGCACAAAATGACTTACGATGAAGCATACTTTTTTCAATTGTTATGGTCTGATTACATTAATTACTTTATTGATCCTACCATTTAGAGGGCAAACTCAAGATCCAGAATGGCTAAAGATCTGGGAAGAATGCTATAATCAAAGACCTTCAGAACTGAAATCTTATGGACGTATTACTTCCAAGGAAGAGGCAGGAATTCCCATGGTCATAAAGGGAAAGGTATTTAGGCCTAATGGTTATGTAGCAGCAGGAGTGATTGTACATGCCTATCACCGAGATGACAAAGGATTTGATTTTGGAAAAGATGACAAGGAGTTCACAACATGGAGGTTACAAGGCTGGATAAAAACAGATAGTACTGGAAGCTTTGAGCTACACACCATACGACCTGCACCAGATCATTTAGGGCGAGAAGGAGCACATATTCATATCACACTGATCACAAAGCAATATGGTCGACAATGGGCACCTACTGTATTTCTAGCTGATGATCCATTGGTAACTGAAAGTCAACGCTTGCGCTCGAAGCAAGCTGGGAAGTTTGCCTGGGTTTGTGAGGTAGAAAAACGTCAAGAGACCCAATTCATAAGAGTAAACATTCGGATTAAAACAGAGGGTGATTTTTAATACCTCCATTTTCTTATAAAGAAATGATGAATAACTTCAAGTGTAGGATAGACCTGCTATGTATGTTTGCTGCTTTTTTGTAAAGCCCATTTAATTTTGCTGTTCTGCTTTCTCCATAACCACCCACAGCAAAACGGAATCAAAAGAATGGTTTAGTCAATTTTAATTGACAACAAAATCCAAGGCATTGTCCTATTCTTGTTAATTCAATTGACTTACTATAAAGTCAACTATGGAAGAACAGTTTTTCAATGAAATCAGGACCATTTTTTGCCTTAAAGAACCTGAAATCGCAAAAGGTAAAATGATGAGTTCTGAAGCTATCACCTACAAGCAAAAAGTATTTGCATTTTTTTCCAGAAAAAAGAAAATGGTTTTCAAGTTGGGTAAAGACTTTGATCCAGATGATATGGAAATAGAGATAGCAGTTTTTAATCCATTTAAAAACAGAGTACCCTTAAATGGTTGGTTTGAAGTTTCTTACATTTTCAAGGAGCATTGGCAGTCATTAAGTGAAAAAGCTTTACTCACCCTAAAAAATGAATTATGATCTCCGAAAACTATGTCACCTTTTTTCAAGAACTTGAAAAAAACAATACAAAAGAATGGTTTCATGAGAATAAAACCACTTATGAAAAGGAAGTCAAAAATCCATTTTTAGGGTTGTTAGATAAAATTATCCAGG
>JBCBCD010000223.1:0-8841 GCA_038530915.1 Bacteroidota bacterium | reverse complement strand
ACTCAGATTAATGCTCCGGTTGTAGCTATTGCTGCAGGCCTTGGAAGTTTTGAGCCTCGTAAACCACCTATAGAGAATATCTCTGAGTATGAAGACAAGGGTGTACAGTATATGATCAAAGATCCTGATGTATTCAAAGATCAACGAGTAGTGGTTGCAGGAGGAGGAGATAGTGCACTGGACTGGAGTATTTATTTATCGGATCTAACAGATGAATTGTATCTAATACATCGTCGACAATCATTTAGAGGCGCGCTGGATAGTGTGGAAAAAGTAATGCAACTACATGAAGCAGGAAAAATAAAAGTTGTAACAGATGCACAAGTTGTAGGCTTGCATGGAAATGGAGTGCTCAATGAAGTAACCGTAAAACATAAGACAGAAGGCAATTTTCAAATACCTACTGATCATTTTATTCCATTATTCGGCCTAACTCCTAAATTGGGTCCAATCAAAGATTGGGGATTAGAAATAGATAAACATGGAATTGTAGTTGATACTTTTGATTACAGTACCAACATTCCTGGAATTTATGCCATAGGGGATATCAATACTTATCCGGGTAAGCTTAAGCTGATCTTATGTGGCTTTCACGAAGCAACGCTTATGTGTCAATCTGCATTCAAATACATATATCCTGAAAAGAAATTAAGTTTCAAGTATACCACTGGGAATGGGGTAAATGATTTTTAGTATTTCAAGTATCCATCCTAAAACAATTTTTATGAGTTTTTTATCAAAAACTAAAAAGCTTAGTAGGGATAATTTCATACTAAGCTTTTTTTATTT
Source organism: Bacteroidota bacterium (assembly GCA_038530915.1). GTDB lineage: Bacteria > Bacteroidota > Bacteroidia > Chitinophagales > Saprospiraceae > JANQPA01. Next base: position 8,052 of record JBCBCD010000223.1, on the reverse strand, counting down.
GGAAAAAAAATGATTCTACAGATCTAAAATTCGTTAAGTAGCGTTATATTTATGTCTGCAAGCATAAAATATGTTAGCGAGGCTTTAAACATTACCTTACAAACCAAACCATTCAGGGAATGACGAGATCGATTAAACAAAGACTGGCCAATGCCAGAAACAGACTTAATCAAACTTTACAGCACATTCTCAATATTAACCAACTCAGAAAACAGCTACCCTACCTCGACAACCCAAGTCTCACTCAAAAAGAGCTCAAAGAAGAGCTTAGAGTTCTCAACAAAATTGCTGCTATGCAAGCTTTGTTAATTAGACATTATGAGAGTATGCTGATTGCTGAAAGTTATTAATTTTCACTGTATTGTAAAGAAGCCACTTTATTTACGTATTTCTGAAGTGGCTTCTCCCATAACTCTTCAATAAATCAAGTTAGCATCAACTTTCCTTGTATCCTATTAATGATACCTGGAAGATGAGGCTTTATTTGTTCTAGCAAATCGTTTAATTGATGTTGTTTAGCATCAAGGCGATCCAATTGATCAATTGACTTTTGTAGCAAGTCATTGATTTCACTTTGCTTGATTTGCATTTCTTTATACTTGGCTACTCCATCATACCACAAAATCGCCGGTAAATAATTAGCCGAAGTCTCATATTGGCGTTCTTTATCCAGTAGTTGGTATTTTCTTACCACCTTTAATAATTTGGAATACTTTTCTTGTCTCAATAAAGCTTCCAAATAGGAAGTAAAGAAAATATGCCACCTGTATTCAAAAATCTCTTTCTTGTAGGCCTGTAAAAATGACTCAGCATAATTTTCAGCATTCCTATGTTGATTGGTATTATTCAAACACTTAAGATAGAAGGCTACAAAACCTATTCTATTGTGGAAGCTGATTGTATTCTTCATCTCAGGATAGGCCGCTCTCATTACCTGAAGAGCTTCAACATATTTCTTCTGTCGAAGTAATACGGCACTTAGGTTATTGACATACATAATGTAGTCGGTATTCTTTTCTCTTATAGAGAGGTATCCATAATATTCGGCTTTATCATACTCTCTAAATTTGGTATGCAACATCAACCTATTTGCATAATAATTCAACAACAACCTTCTAGAGTAATAAATACCAGAGTTAAAGAGCTTATCTATATAATCGTATTGATGAAGTAGTTTATCAAATTGTCTGTAGTTGAAATATATAAAGGTCAACCTCACCAAAGCAAGGTATCGGTTAAGTCCATCCAAAGATTCGTTAAAGAATACATCATTCAACCATTTTTCCCAATGAAGAGACTGAGTCGACTGTTCGGAATATTGCTTAATAATATCCTTGGTAGCTTCATGTATCCTATCATTTACCATCTTACATTCATCGTATTTTTCTTTGTACTCCTTCAGAAAGTTATCAACGGATTGATGGTGTGTATATCGCATTCTTATCAATAAGTAATGCCTGTATTGATGAATTAATTCGTAAAATTTGGTGAAATAAAAACCTGGTCGGTCATAATCTCTTACTTCTTTTATGAGTGCTTTCTCTTCTTTGTACTCAATACTATCAGTCATGATTTTTCTTTCCATTTCTGACATCCACTCAAAACGATGGTCTACATCATATGCCTCTAATCGTTCATTGATCCAGTTCTTAAGGTTGGAATATTTTCTTTTGTCAATAGAACTGTCATAAGGTGTGAACTGTCGAATGTTTTGACAGTTGTAATCGATTTGCTCTAAAATGCCTAGCTTTATTTTATCCTCAAACTGCTGTGCTTTTAATAGAAAGCTCGTTTCATGTGGCAGTAACTTGTTTGCAAATTCAGTAAATTTTTGAAGTTTGGCTCTCATATCTAAATAATTATTGTCTATTCAGCATTAAGATAGAGAGATTATTTTAAATATAAAAATCTAGATAAGTTAATATGTGTTATATTCCCGTGATCTCATGATGTTATGATTGGATTTTTACAATAAAACTGCAATTTTTTGTACTACTTTTACTGTAACAACATAGCCAATCATCACAGGATCACAACATCATAAGATCACAAGATATTTAAAGCGTCACCCCACCATCTACATTTAAAGTAGTACCTGTAATGAAGGCTGCATCATCAGATGAAAGAAACAAATAAGCCTTTGCAATTTCTGCAGGTAAACCCAAACGTTGAAGTGGTGTTTTTTCTTTCAACATATTGATTACCTTTTCAGGAATGGTTAAAACCATTTCGGTACCAATAAAACCTGGTGCTACTGCATTAGCTGTAATGCCTTTTCTACCAAATTCTTTTGCCCATACCTTTGTCATGCCAATAACGCCGGCCTTTGTAGCTACATAGTTGGTCTGGCCAAAATTGCCATTATGCGCTACTACAGAAGCTGCACTTACAATACGGCCATAACCATTCTCAGCCATAAAAGGATAAGCAGCTTTCGTACAGTTGAATACTCCGGTAAGATTGACATCTATGACTTGCTGCCATTGATCTGATGTCATCTTCTTCATGGTTGCATCTCTGGTAATCCCAGCGTTGTTGATTAGAATGTCTATTTTCCCAAAATTGTCAACTACTTCTTTTGCAGCAAGTTGTACAGACTCCAAATTGGTGGTGTTTACTTTTTGAAACATCCCTCCTATTTGCTCAGCCGTAGCCACACCTTTGTCTTCATTGATATCCCAAATAGCTACTTTTGCTCCTTCAGCAGCAAAAAGTTCTGCTGTTGCCTTCCCGATTCCACCTGCTCCCCCTGTAATGATAGCTACCTTGTCCTTTAACCTTTGCATATTATTCAGTTTTATATTAGTTGAGTTAATTTTTGATTCATTGGAAGTAAAGTTTTCCTTTCTAGGGCAAAGTAAGTAAAAGGTAAATACAAAAAGTCATATCAGACCTACAGCTGTATATAGACTAAAGCGGATTACATTCACCTCACTAGACCTAACTAATTGAAAATCAGTCAAAAATATTGTCATTTCATATGGGCTGACCTTGTCAAAACACTTGTTTTTGCAGATTAAAATCCTTATGTTTATACTAAAGTATCTATATATCTATATTAATTATAAAATATTAGTTATGAATCAAGTTTTCATCGCATCTGCAGTACGGACTCCAATTGGAAGCTTTGGTGGAGTATTTGCCAATGTTTCCGCAACTAAGCTTGGCGCTACAGCAATTAAAGGCGCACTAGAGAAAGCAAATGTTGCCCCTGAATTAGTTGAAGAAGTATTCATGGGTAATGTGTGCTCTGCCAATTTAGGACAAGCTCCAGCCAGACAAGCAGCAATTTTTGCAGGATTAAACAATTCTGTGCCTGCCACAACTGTAAATAAAGTATGTTCATCAGGTGCCAAAGCCATTATGTTTGGTGCACAATCTATAATGTTAGGTTTGCGTGATATTGTGGTTGTTGGAGGAATGGAAAATATGAGTCAAATACCATTTTACATGCCCAAAGCCAGGTATGGCTACAAATATGGTCATGGTCAAATCATAGACGGCCTTTTAAAAGATGGATTAACAGATGTTTATAACGAAATCCCTATGGGAGTATGTGCTGATAAAACAGCAGAAAAATATGAGATAAGCAGGGAAGAACAAGATACTTTTGCCATCCAATCTTACAAAAGATCTGCTGCAGCAACTGCAAGTGGAGAAATGAGTCAGGAAATTGTACCCGTGAGTGTTCCTCAACGCAAAGGTGATCCACTATTGGTTCAGGAAGATGAAGAATTTAAAAGAGTAAAATTTGAAAAGATTCCTGCTCTTAGACCTGTATTTAGCAAAGACGGCACTGTGACAGCAGCCAATGCGTCTACTATTAATGACGGAGCTTCTGCTTTGGTATTAGTAAGTGAAAAGAAAATGAAAGAACTGGGCTTGACTCCTGTAGCTAAGATACTTTCTTTTGCAGACGCAGCACATGAGCCTGAATGGTTCACTACCGCTCCCACTAAAGCTGCTCCTAAAGCTTTAGAAATGGCAGGTCTGACAATGAATGATATGGACTATGTAGAAGTTAATGAAGCTTTCTCTGTAGTTACGCTTGCTTTTAATAAAGTAATGAACGTTGATATTGACAAAGTGAATGTATTTGGTGGTGCTGTTTCTTTGGGTCACCCATTGGGGGCTTCAGGTGCACGTATCGTTACGACCTTAAACAATGTATTACACCAAAAATCTGGTTCTAAAGGTCTTGCCGCTATTTGTAATGGTGGTGGTGGTGCATCTGCATTGGTATTAGAAGCAGTGTAAGTATTCAGTAGAAGAGTTTAAAAGAAATCTTCGATTTCTTTTAAACTCTTCTACTATGCTGGATCTAAACATTCAAATAACTAGATATTTCTAAAACACAGGTCAACCATTAAAAAACAAGACTTAATACACTGATAATCAAATATTTGAAACAAAACGATATTTTAATACCACACACAGTCAACTAAAAACAGAATCAAAGATACATTGTAGACCAGCTTTATTGAAGATACTTTTGTAACAGAAACAACGACAACATTTTCAATTACCATTAAATCACAAACTTAAACAGTATATCATGGCTGAAACAAAAGAAACAAAGGTTTATTTCGATCAAATCGTTGAGAATCAAAATCAATTGGCTTCTACGCTTACTGAATATGTAAATGAAGCAGTAGAAACAATGATGCCAGAAAAAGATTTTGCTGAAAAAGCAACTGCTCTTATGGAAGATTTCTTCAAGAGTCAGGTAGAATTAGCTGAAGAACTTTCTTCAAAGAGCAACATGGAGAAATACCAGGAAGATTTCTGGGGTACTTACTCTGCTGACATGAAAAAAGGAATGGATCTTTCTATGGCAATGGCTCAAAAAGCTTTTGACTACGTGAAAGGACTTTACAATCCTGCAATGTTTTCTGAGACTCAAGCTAAAATGAAGAAATACAATGAGATTGCACAGCAGAGCATGAAAGCAGTTATGGAAGCATCTAATGCAAATACAAAAGTAGTACAAGAATATTTCGCATAATCTATTAGAGTGGTTGGTCCATTCTTATTGAATTCATTTATATCAATCTGGGGGCATTTTAGTGAATTCCCCAGATTGTCCACCCTTTCAAATTACGAGCCTTATGAACAAGCAAATTGAAGCAATCCTGGAAGGTCAAAAACAAGCGATGGAGTTCTGGACTAACCTTTCCAATAAGTTTACAGACTCCATGAAACCTAAGTCCTCTTATCCCGGATCTGAATTCCTGATGGACTGGTATAAGAAACAACAAGACTTTTTCAATCAAATGCAAACCGGTACTAAAAATACTTCTATGCCCAATCTTCCTGAGCTTTATAAGCAATGGACGAATCTGCAAAATGATTTCTCAAAGCAGTGGGCTAGTTATTATGATACTAATTCCCCAAAATGGGCTATCGATTTCCCAAGCTTCAATGGTACCAGTGTACCTAATAAATACTTTGAAGAAGGAATTGCACAATGGCAAAAATGGTTGACAGATGGCAACAAGTGGATGAATGATGAGCTAATCAGTAAAATGCCATTCAATATGAGACCTCATTTTACTAACTTCCTCGATACTTACGATACTTTGCAATCTTATTGGGAGCCTATTACTCAAATTATCCAAAACGGCTTCAATGATAAGTCCCTTTTTGAAAATTACTTTTCTATGGACACTTATCAAAATATGATCAACCAGTTAATGGGCTTCAAACCCGTTGGTAATGTAAGTGAGTTGATTGATAGCGTAAATCAATGGTTTGACAGTTACATTTCTAATACTCAGAAGGAATGGGGCAGTTTTACTACTGTTAGTCAAAGCTGGAAAGAGCAAATGCAGGAAAGCTTTAAAATGGGTAATACGCCATATTTCCAATTTGCTACTGATTTAAATACACGTCTTCGTGACCAACTGACACCTTTCCTTAATGTGATGGCTCAAGGGAAGCAAACAGAGACCATAAAATTGCTCAGAGATATTCAGTTCGCTTATATCACATTCGTTTTGAAATCTTCTGAATTGCAATCTAAAGTATATGAATCAGGACAGTTTGTACTTCCTGATTTGGTAAGAAAGCATTATGAAGCTTTCCAAAAAACAAAGAATCTTCCTGAATTCCAGGATTTCTTCAACGAGTACATCAACGAACTGGAAAATACAATCTTAGAAGTTCTAAGTTCCAACCAATATTCAGTGATGCAAAGCGAGCTAGCTAAAATAGGCACTAGCATGAAATCCATGACTGATAAGGTACTTGAATTGATGATGGGTGATTTTCCGTTCCTAACTAAAACGGAAGGCGACGATATTGCTCAGGAAACTCAATCCCTTAGAACGAAGATTAGGACTTTGGAAGCTAGATTAGCAAAGTTAGAATCAAGTCTTGCTGGTTCTACAGTAGCTGCACCAGCACCAAAAGCAATCCCTGCTACACCAAAAGCTGCCTTGTTTGAAGCTGTAGGTAAAGCAACATCTGCATCCAAGGATGATTTGAAACAAATCAAAGGCATAGGTCCCAAACTTGAAAAAATGTTGAATGAATTGGGCATCTATACTTTTGGTCAGCTGTCAAAAATGACAGATACAGAATATGATTTAGTAGATAGCTTATTGTCCAGTTTCCAGGGAAGAGGAAAAAGAGACAAATGGGCAGAACAAGCTGCCGGCTTATTATAACATAAACATAGATGAAATAAAGATTTTTGTCTGTACTGTATCGTTAATCTGATTCAAATTTCGCTAGCCCCTTGCCCTTCCTGGGCAGGGAATAGCTTTTCTTGAAGTGGATAAGTTTATGAGATGATTAGGTTAATAGTGGCATTTATTGGTTTAACTTCTAACCTCATCATCTCATACACTCATCCACTAAAATCGTCCTAAGCAAATTATTAATAAACTGAAAAAAGCGCTAAACAAGATGAGTCAAAATGCATCAATAAGTGATCAAATAATCGAACAAGTAAACACTGTTTCAGATGCTATGAAAAACATAGCAGATGTTGTAGATGTAGATATTGCTACCGCGAAAAGAAATGTAGTGTGGTCCGATGGGAAAGTAAAATTATATCACTTTGAACGTGAAGAACCTGCAAAGACACAAACTCCTATCTTGGTCTCTTATGCATTGGTAAACCGTTGGGAAATGATGGACCTTCAACCCAATAGAAGCTTTGTTCGCAAACTGTTAAGTGAAGGGGTTGATGTCTATCTTATCGATTGGGGATATCCTACCCGTATCGACAGGTACAAAACAATGGAAGACTATATTCTAGGCAATGTCAATGACTGTGTTGATTTTATTCGCAAGACACATGAAATTGATAAAATCAATCTTCTGGGGGTTTGTCAAGGTGGAACGTTTAGTTTAATTTATTCATCAATCTATCCAGAGAAAGTAAAGAACCTTATCACACTTGTTACACCTGTTGATTTTGATAATGAAGAGGGCTTATTGTTTAAGTGGGCAAAAGATATGGATGTTGATGCTATAGTGGATGGCTTTGGTGGTATTGTTCCTGGCGATTTCCTAAATACAGGTTTTGATTTGTTAAAACCATTGAATAAAACAAGAAAATACATGTCTCTTCCGACAACAATGAGAGACAAGTCGAAATTGATGAATTTCCTCCGCATGGAGCACTGGGTAGCAGATAGTCCTGCTCAGGCTGGTGAGACTTACCGCAGATTCATCAAAGACATGTACCAAAACAATAAATTGATCAAAGGCGAATTCAATTTGGGTGGTAATGATGTTAAGTTAGAGAATATTACTATGCCTACTCTAACCATTTATGCAAAAAATGACCACATCGTACCTCCTGCCACTACCAAACCAATACACAGTAATATTGGGTCAAAAGACAAAGAATTAATGGAATTTCCAGGTGGTCACATTGGCGTATTCGTTGGAAGTCGCTCTCAAAAGATGTTGACACCAGCCATTGCCTCCTGGTTGAATGAAAGAGATTAAAAAAAGAATCTTGGTTAAATACCTGGTTTTATTTTGATCGCAAAAGTAAACTCAGGGCTTCAATTAGAAGTAGAAAAAGTATAGTAATAA
>JBCBCD010000222.1:0-8847 GCA_038530915.1 Bacteroidota bacterium | reverse complement strand
TTCCTTTTTTTGAGTATATGGAGATTGTGTTTTCCTTTTTCCAATGCTCTAACATCAATCATCGTCAAAAGACCTATTTGATTACTTTTTGGATGAAGATAGAAATGTGCTTGTTCGAGCTTAATTTGAGTAGAATCCATATGGACTTCATACAACTTACCGGTACAGTTAATGTAGGTTTGAAAGTTGATATTGTTGGATGTTTGTTTATCGCCCCAACTAAATTTTTCGACTGCTACATGTTCTATAGGAGTGATAATCTTTTTGGTATTGATTTTTTCAAGATCCGGACAATTGTATTCAATGGTTTCATTGTCCTCGGGTTCATAGACTAAAAAGAGTTCCAGGTAGCTGGATTCAATCTCTCGCTTAGGAATAGCTGCAAGTTCAATATGATCTGTATCGTCTCTTAGGTCATCGTATATATTTTCATGCAAAAAGACTTTCTTTTTTTGCCCTTCAAAAGGCCAGGGTAAGTATTCATGTCCGGTAAATTTAGAGGCGAGTGCCAAAGGAAATAAAAATACATAGGGTAAAAAGAACCAACTTATCCTTCTGCCAAATTTATTGTCAATCAAGTTGTAGTATAAAGGGCGATACAAAAAAGCCAATGTGATGAATCCATAAATGCGGTAGAAAGGAAAATAGAAATAGAAAAACCATTTCCATTTGATCCGCTTTAGAAGACTAAGCGTAAGAAAATCAAACAAATACAGGAGGCCGGTAATAGTAAATAATATCACTATATATCCTGATACTTTATCAGAGAATATCTTTCCTAAAGCCAGACTAAAAGTACCTGTAACTATGACGAATAACCCTATAGAAAACCACATAAAAACGATTAGGAAGCTTAGGGCGAAAATAACACTGCTGATTTTATCTAACAGTTCTACATATTTATCAAATGAACCTACTCTTCTTTTAAGATATTTTTCAAATTGTGGTGATAACTTGAGGTAGCTGTAATCTATATCATCGGATACTGATCTTAAGCCCAATGCCCCTATCCAAAGTGCCCTCATAACTAGATGTATAATCAGGTTAATAATCATGAAGAACCACCCTACTTTAATTAAACTTCCAATAAGGTCGATTCTGGAAAAAACATCACCGGCATTAGAATCAATATAATGGTCCAGGTAATTAGAATACTCGGTTAGAGGATCAATAGACTGAAACAGCAGAAAAATAGCAAAGCCTGATATGAGTAATTCTAACTGCCAACTTTCTCTTTGCAAGTTTTCCAACCAGCTGGCAAAAGAACTTTGTGATTGTTTTTCCATAAGTGATAATTGGGTATACCATCAAAAATAACTTTCTTAAAGCACATAAAACAAATCAAAATGGCTTTGTTCGGAATTAAAAATCATTGGTGGGTACTTATTTCATTTGTTTTGGCCATTCCTTTGGGCTATTTTTTTGGCGAAGAGCTTCAGTTTTTTGAATATATCGGTACGGCCTTCATCAACCTCTTAAAGATGATCATTGTGCCATTGGTGACGTTTTCAATAATTAATGCGATTGGACGCTTTGAAAAATCTGCAGATTTGAGGCGCTTAGGTTTGAAGACAATGTTGTTTTATATGTCTACCAGCTTACTGGCCATTGTTCTGGGCTTGACCTTGATTAACATAATCCAACCAGGAGTAGGTGTCAACTTGCCGATGACCGATCAGGAAAAATATAAGTTGTCAATTGATGGACCTCGTAGTCTAGTAGATCTTTTGTTAAAGATAATACCTGAGAATCCGATCAAAGCTTTGGCGGAAATGAAAATGCTGAATGTTATCTTCTTTTCCATTCTTTTTGGTGCAGCCTTAAGTCAATTGAAAGGAGAAATCAGAACGACCTTTCTTAATTTTTCAGAAGCGGTTTATGAGATCATGATCATCATTACTGGTTGGGTCATTAAATTGGTACCAATAGGAATATTTGGTTTGATCATCAAAGCTTTCAATCAGGCTGAAGTAGAGCTGTTTGATGCAGTTGTCAAATATTTGTTGACGGTAGGAGCGGGCTTATTAATCCATTTATTCATCACTCAACCTTTGATCCTTTACATTTTTACCCGAAAAAATCCATACCAGCACTTTAGGCGGATGAGTGAAGCAATAGTCACAGTATTGGCCACGGCGTCTTCATTAGCGACCATGCCGGTGACCATGAAATGTGTAGAAGAAAAAGCAGGAGTACCTAGGCGGATCACCAACTTTGTAATTCCTCTGGGAGCTACTGTCAATATGGATGGAGGTGCCTTGTTTGAATGTGCTGGTGCGTTATTTGTCGCTCAGGTATTGGGCTTTGACCTCACACTCACACAACAGTTGATGGTCGTATTCACAGCTCTTTTGGCTTCAATCGGGGCAGCAGGTGTTCCGTCCGGAGGTATTGTCGTAATTTTTATCGTATTAGAATCAATAGGTATTCGAGGAGCAACATCCGATTTCATTGTGGGCATCATGCTAGCAGTGGATCGCCCATTGGACTTGATCAGAGGCGTAGTCAATATTTTTGGCGATTCTATCGGAGCTGTTGTGATTCATGAAACGGAGAAGAAGAAAATTATTGAGTATTGAGCGCATGGCCATGCGTTCAATACTCAAATACCACCTAGTATGCTTTTGCAAACAATACTCTTTCCTTAGATGGCTGACCAGTCAATAAGTCTTCGCCATCTTCCTGTTCGTTATCATTAGGGATGCAACGGATGGTAGCTTTTGTCAATTCTTTGATTTTAAGCTCTGTTTCGGTTGTACCGTCCCAATGTGCAGATACAAAGCCACCTTTGTTTTCCAGGACATCTTTGAAATCTTCAAAATTGTCAACTTTGGTAATGTGCTCATCTCTATAAGTCCTTGCTCTATCGAACAAATTGTCTTGTATGACATTAAGCAATTGCTCAACATATTCAGCCACATTATCCACAGGATGTTGAACTTTCTCTTTGGTATCGCGTCTGGCAATTTCTACCTGGCCTTTTTCCAAATCCCTCTTACCAATACCAATTCTCACAGGTATTCCTTTCATCTCATGCTCAGCAAATTTGAAACCAGGACGTTTTTTCTTATCCGTATCATATTGTACGCTAATGCCCTTTGCTTTTAATGCCTTCATGATTTTCTCACTTACCTCATCTATTTCAGCAGCAGGCTTTGGAATTGGAACAATGACTACCTGTGTTGGAGCCAACTTTGGTGGCAATACCAAGCCATCATCATCCGAATGGGTCATGATCAGACCACCAATCAAACGTGTAGAAACCCCCCAAGAGGTTGCCCAAACATATTCCTCTTTATTGTTTTCATTCAAAAACTTTACATCGAAAGCTTTAGCAAAATTTTGTCCCAAAAAGTGAGACGTACCCGCTTGTAAGGCTTTACCATCCTGCATTAAAGCTTCAATGGTATATGTTTCTTCTGCTCCTGCAAATCTTTCATTGACTGTTTTTCTGCCTCTAATTACAGGCATAGCCATATACTGCTCTGCAAAATCAGCATAAATGCCTTGCATTTGTTCTGCTTCAGCAATCGCTTCTGCTTCTGTAGCATGCGCGGTATGGCCTTCTTGCCATAAAAACTCAGCAGTTCTTAAAAACATTCTGGTTCTCAATTCCCAGCGTACTACATTGGCCCATTGATTGATCAATAAAGGCAGATCACGATACGAGTTGATCCAGTCTTTATAGGTATGCCAAATAATGGTTTCTGAAGTAGGACGTACAATCAGTTCTTCTTCCAGCTTGGCAGCAGGATCTACGACTACACCTTCACCATTGGGATCATTCATCAATCTGTGGTGCGTGATAACAGCACATTCTTTAGCGAAACCATCTACGTGTTTTGCTTCCCTACTCAAAAAGCTTTTCGGGATGAAAAGTGGGAAGTAAGCATTCACGTGACCTGTTTCCTTGAACATGCGATCGATCTGGTCTCTCATGTTTTCCCATAAACCAAAACCATATGGTTTGATGACCATACATCCTCTTACAGCAGAATTTTCTGCCATCCCGGCTTTTTTTACAATGTCTAAGTACCACTGTGAATAATCTTCACTTCTACTAGTGATCTCCTTTGCCATGAATTTGTAGTCTTATAAGTTCAGAAATTGTTTCATTACTCATGACCTATGACCTATGACCTATGACCTATGACCTATGAATAACGAATCGCCGCAAAGATAATGTATAGAACACAGTTAGTGAACTCTTCGTTCCAACTGTTGCCCAACAAATGACCTTTTATGGCTTTTAATTGTTGCATTAATACATGTGATAATTTTTTCATTGATAAAACAGCTGATAATCTGCTGTTTTTAACGTTAAAAATGAAATGTTAAAATGAGAGGTACCCGAATGGGTTGTTTTAACATTTGTTAATTTAAACTTTGAAGTGCTTTTAACGTCATGTATTGCTGGTTTAGCAGAGATTTAACACAAAATGCACTTAAAAAGTAATATATTAGAATCAAATTGTATTGGGAGATACTGTGGTATCACGAAATAAATAAGCGTTATGAAATTATTGAAGATTACAGCACTATTGTCCGCATTGACGTTTTTCAGCCTTACGGCTGTAAGCGCACAGTGGGATGATGTGTATTACGACCCAGACGAGGATGCGGCTTACTACTATGGAGATAGGAACCAGCGTCCTAACAGATCGTTAGACAGAAATCGGGATAACTTCGGTTATGATGATTATGCTTACGATGATTACTATGGCAATGACTACGACTTCTATTATACTTCACGTATACGTCGTTTTCATCGCCCAGGCTATGGATTTGGCTATTTCGATCCATTTTTCATAGATCGTGTTTACTTCGATTCCTATTTTAACCCGGGAATAACTGTATTAATTTATGATGACTTCTTTGGTCCGGTAAATTACTTTGGTTGGAACAGATGGAATCGTTTCAACAGATGGAACCGATTTGGTTTTGGTTTTGCCGGAGCTAACTTCTGGGGTTTTGGTGGCAGAAGAAACTTCTGGAACTACAATCGATTTGTGGGATGGTATCCAAATGGTTGGGGAAATGCATTTTGCCCACCTACATGGGGTAATAATTTTACCTATAACAATGTGACTAATGTTTATAATAACAGAAATGACTTCAATGGCCGTGGAAGAGTGTATGCTCCACGTAGGGGAGGTGGAAGAGACATTCCTGAGTATGCTGTGTCACCAAGATCTGTAGGTAACAATCCAGCTAGGACAACTCCTGCTATAGATAGGAGTCGATCGGTTGTGACTGAAGTTTCAGGAAATGCTAAGCCTAATCGCGTAGCACCTGAAATTAATGCAGCACCTAGGACGGCAACTCCTGATCGTTCAATCAGCACCAACCGTACTGCTGTATCAGGTACCTTAAGCAACCCTGGGAACCCGAGGACAAGTACGAGACCTGAGATCAATACCATTAATAGCAACAGAAGAGTTGCTACTCCTTCAAGTACTAGGGTAGAAGGTAGTGGTAGAACAATTGATACAAGGACTGGTAATTCAAGAACGATTGACAGAAGCAGAGCGACAACATCCAGGTCTAATCCTAGGGTTTATTCTGAACCATCTACTTACAGCAGTAGATATGGCAACAACAGCAATCGCTCTACTATCAATAGTCGTCGCAGCAATAACAATGGCTCAGCGATCAATAGAAGTAGAAGTTCTTCAAGAAACAACTCTACCATCAATAGAAGCAGAAACTCTTCCTCAAGAAGCAGGGTGACTTCACCAAGCCGCTCTTCATCGAGAAGTAGAAGTGTTAGCCCAAGAAGTAATTCTGTAAATAGAAGTTCGTCTTCCTCAAGAAGCAGAAGCAACTATACACCGAGTCGTTCTTCATCAAGAAGTAGCTCTGTGAATAGAAGCAACTCTTCAAGAAGCAGAAGTAGTAGTGTAAGGTCTAGTGGCAGTAGCTCAAGATCCAGATCAACTTCAAGTCGTTCCTCTTCTAGTAGAGTAAGAAAAAATGACTAATTAGTAATTATGTTCGATAGTGCTGTAAGAACATAATGCAGAGGGTGGATTTGTTATCATAAATCCACCCTTTTCATTCCTGCGATTATCAATTCACCCGAGATTTGCTCAGAAGGCTGTTACAACCCAGCTGATTTTGTTGATGTTTTTTGAACACAAAGGCAATGCTTTTGTCTTCAAAAAACACACTATAGTTTGGCTCAAAAAGAGAGTAAATGCCTTGAATGTATTAAATTGGAAAAAACACAAAACTCATTTCAAGATGTATAAAGTAAAAGTATTACTCCCCTTATTGTTTTTCTTGACTACCAGTATACTACTGACTGGGCAAACAGTAGCTGATGCACTGCGCTACTCTCGTTATGAGGGCGGAGGGACTGCCCGATTTTTAGGAACCGGGCAGTCGATGAGTGCTTTAGGTGCAGATATGGGGGCTATTGGAAATAATCCTGCAGGGATTGGTATGTTCCGTTATTCAGCTCTTTCCGTCACTCCTGTTTTTGATTTTACAACAACAGAATCGCGCTTGGTTTCAGATGACAGAAATCCTCTGTCCAGCAGAACAGATGAATCACTATATTTTCAAAACTTAGGAGTTGTTTTTGCAAACAGGCCTTATGCTTCAAAATGGAAAACTGCCAACTTTGGAATTTCTTTCCAGCGATTGGCCCATTTTAATCGAAACTTCTTTTTTGAAGGATTTTCTCCAGGAAGTATTGTCAATCGTTTCTTGGAGCAAGCCAACGGAAGTACCGGATTAGATGATTTCGAATCTGGTTTAGCATTTGATGCTGTGGCGATTTACGACTTAGATGATAATGGAGTATTAGAATCTGATTTTGATGGATCTCCTGATGCTGTTTTATTCAGACGACAAGACATAACCACTGAAGGTTCTATTGACGAGATACAGTTTTCCTTTGGCGGTAATTATGATGAGAAAGTCATCTTTGGTTTTGCCGTAGGCATTCCCATACTAAATTATACAGAAGATCGCATATACTATGAATCCGATGATGCTGATGAAGTGCCGTTTTTTGACGAATTGGAATTCGCAGATAGAGTTACAACGAATGGTTTTGGTTTTAATGCCAAAGCAGGGGTTATTATTAGAGCCAGTCAGGTGGTGAGGATTGGTGCCAGTGTTCAGACACCTACTTTCTGGAATTTGGATGATACCTATATAAGTGACTTGAGGTATTCTTATACAGATGATGGCGAAGCTTTTGATAATACAGCAAGTTCTCCCGAAGGTATTTTCGAGTATCGTCTAAGAACACCTTTGCGAGTGAATGGTAGGATTGGGTTAGTAGTCCAAAGATCAGGTTTTATTACTGGTGAAATTGAAATGGTAGATTATAGTGGAGCTACTTTCCGTTTTGATGACTTTCCTGCAGATGAAGCAGATGCCAATAGAGACATCAGTCAAACATTGGATCGAGTGATCAACATTCGGGTAGGTGGTGAATATGCTTATGAAATTTTCCGTTTCCAGGGCGGTGTTGGCATACATCCCTCACCATTACTGAATGATTCAGACGTTGATTATTCTTGGGGTGTAGGTGTTGGTATACGCACGAAATCCTTTTTTGGAGGATTGGCCTTTAACAATTCTATAGTTTCCAGTAGATATACACCTTATGCAGTAAGTGATGCATTTCCTACTCAGGTGGTAGAGAATGAATCGACAAGAAGTAGATTGGTACTTACGATAGGGTTTAGATTTGAATAAAAGAAAAAAAGTGCGGCATTGCCGCACTTTTTTTCTTTTATTCAAATCTAAATGGATTTTACCTTATCCAACTCTCTTTTTAATTTCGCTGTAGCTTCTTCCGACAAAGGCACCAAAGGTACACGTACTTCCTTACTGCATAATCCCATTAAGTTGGCTGCTCCTTTGATGCCTACCGGATTTCCCTCCACATATAATAGTGGATGAATATCCAATAGTTCCAGGTTTAAAGCGGCTGCCCTTGTATAATCATTGTTAAGTGCAGTACGAACCATTTCGGAGAAGTGTTTTGGGTGGGTGTTGGCAATCACTGAGATTACCCCATCGGCACCACAAGAAAGCATAGGTAGAGTAAGTGGATCTTCACCAGAAAGTACGAGGAAGTCATCTGGTCTGTTTTTAATGATCTGCATGGCTTGACCCAGATTCCCAGAAGCTTCTTTTACGGCAATAAATTTTTCATCGGCATGAGCCAGTTTCAGTATGGTTTCCGGTAGAACATTAGAACCTGTTCTACTGGGTACATTATAGATGATGATAGGCAAAGAAGAGGCTTCTGCCACTTGCATATAATGTTTGTAAATACCTTCCTGAGGAGGCTTTAAGTAAGCCGGGTTGCTAGACATGATGGCATCAAAGCCTTCCATTTCGTAAGACCTGATGGCGCGTACTAATTTACGAGTAAAATTGCCACCAAAAAGGCCTGCTACCAGAGGTTTGCGTTTGGCTACTTTTTCTATGGTAAAATCAAAAACGGCTCTGCATTCATCCGTTGTAAGCGCAACGGCTTCACCTGTTGTTCCCAAAGAAACAAGGAAGTCTACGCCACCTGCAATAACGTATTCGATAAGGTTACCTAGTGCATTATAATCTACTTCATCACCTTTGAAAGGTGTAATCAATGCAACACCAGTACCTCTAAATTTGAGTTGATTCATGTGTATTGTTGGTCTTTCCAAGTAATAGTTCTACTTGATTAATGAAGTCATTGAGATTTTGATCTTTTAAAAGATCAATCATTAGGTCATAACATTCTAAATTGTCGCTAACGGGACCTATTCGCAGGCAAGCATCTGCAACAGAAGTTAAATATTCGGCATGCAAATGAGATATTAAACTTAGGTTGATAAGTAT
>JBCBCD010000221.1:0-8886 GCA_038530915.1 Bacteroidota bacterium | reverse complement strand
TATTAATCAAGAAAGGATCAGTATCACTACCCACTTGTGCCCAACTTGATTAATAGATCCTATGATTTTGGTCGATTACCTAGTTCAGTGCAAAATCAAGATTTATTACCAAATAGTGACTTAAAACCAGAAGAAACCAATTCCTTCGAAATAGGTGCTGAAATGTCCTTTTTATCCAATCTATTAAGTTTAAACTTCAACTATTACAAGGTCAACACTAAGAATCAGATATTTCAGGCTCCTATATCTGAAGCATCAGGATTTAATGCAGAATTAATAAATGCGGGGGAAATTGAAAACGAAGGGGTAGAAGGCTTGGTAACGGTTAATCCACTACAAGGAGAGTTCAACTGGACAATGACATTAAATTATTCAAGAAACAGAAATAGAGTTGTTTCTCTTGCAGAAGGTGTTGAAAGTCTAGTATTATTTGAAGATGAAAGAAGAACAATAGAAGCAAGACCTGGAGATAATTTATTTGTTCTATATGGTTTGGGGCTTCAAAGAACGGAAAACGGTTCAGTAATTTATCAAGATGGCTTGCCTTTACTTTCTTCTTCTGCGCAAAGAATTGGCCGAGTGACTCCCAATTGGACCTCAGGTATTTCTAATCAATTTTCTTACAAGCAATTTTCATTAGGTGTACTTATAGATTACAGAAATGGAGGCATCGTATCTAGTTTAACTAATGCGTTGCTTTATCGCGCAGGAAATAATACCGAGTCTTTAGTAGGAAGAGATGTTGGAATTACCGGTGAAGGAGTGGTTGTTGGTTCAGATGGTAGTACAAGCCCAAATGAGGAAAATGTTTCCGCTCGTGCTTTTTATCAATCTTTTTATAATAGATCGAATATTGAGACGAATGCTTTTGATGCCACGTATTTAAAAATTCGAGAAATTTCTTTAAGTGTAAATATGACAGAATGGATTGAAAACAAGTGGATTGACAACATGCGATTGACACTTTTCGCCCGTAACATATTGGCTTGGACTAAATCAGAAAATCTAAGGCATTTTGATCCGGAAATTTCTCTGATAGATGCAAGCAACGGTAGAATTATCCCTGGGCTTGAATCCGCACAACTTCCGGGAACCGCCACTTTTGGATTTAATTTAAACATCAGAATCAAATAAAAAAATGAAAAATATATTTATACTAACTGTCATTTTTTCTTTAGTAGTTTTCTCTTGTGAAGAAACATTGGAAGAAATCAATGTGAATACCAACAATCCTTCAGAGGTAAATCCTGGCGTACTGCTACCTAGTGCTATTGTGGAGCCAGCTGATGAATTTGTAAATGTTTTTGACTGGATGACTGACAACCTCATGCAATATAGTAGTGGAGCTTTTGGTGTTGGAAATGAGGTTGGACGTTATGATTTTAATTTGGAGATTTTAACAGATATTGATCCATGGAATATTATTTACAGTTCTTTCAGTGATTTGAATGATATTGAACAAAGTGCAGTTCAAATTGATCAACCTGCATATCAGGCTGCGGCCAAGATTCTGAGATCAGTTTATGCAGCAGGGTTGTCAGAGTTGTTTACCAATGTTCCCTATTTTGAAGCTGGAAAAGGTGCTGAAGGTATTACTCAGCCTGTGTACGATTCACAAGAAGCTATTTATCTAAATATTATTGATGAGTTGAAAATGGCCAACAGTCTATTAGATGAATCTGCTGCTTTTACACTAGGAGGTGATGTTCTTTACAATGGTGATGTAATCAAATGGAAAAAATTGGCCAATTCATTAAGACTAAGATATCTTTTAAGGATTTCAAATATAACTTCTGTTAATGCTGCTCAGGAGATTAATCAAATTTTTTCTTCACCAGAGACTTATCCAATATTTGAGAGTAATGATGATCAGGGAGTTTATGACTTTACAGGCGAATTTCCAAATATTACGGATGTTGCTAATGGTAGGTTGCCTGAGTTTTCGTACTTGAGCGAGTTTTTTGTAATGACTTTTTCTATTTTCAATGACCCAAGGCTGGACTTTTTTGGTAGTCTTCCGACTAATCCAAATATAAATGAGCATGTAGGACTTCCTGCTGGTTTGTCAGAAGAAGAAGCATCAAGTTATAATGGAGATGTGACAGAAAACGTATCAAGAGTAACACTGAGGTTTCAAGCTGAAGATCAGGGTTTGTATGATTATGCTTTTATGACTTATGCAGAACTACAATTTATTTTAGCAGAAGCAGCTTTAGAAGGGTGGATTACATCAGATCCTCAATTTCATTATGAAGCAGGGATTCAAGCTAATTTTGATTATTGGAGAATTGATCTTCCTACTGACTATTTTACACGACAAGGAGTCGCTTGGCAAAATGATTTAGAACAAATAATGAATCAAAAATGGCTGGCTTCTTACAAATTAAATACAGTAGAAATTTGGGCGGAATACAAAAGAACAGGGCTGCCGAATTTGTCAGCAGGGCCTAATGCAGTCATAAATACAGTACCCACAAGAATTAGATATCCATTAATAGAGCAATCAGTTAATCCATCAAGTTATCAGAGTGCTATCTCTGCAATAGGTGGTGATATTCTGGATGTTTCTCTTTGGTATCAATAGTAATAGACTTTATTCTAAAATAGCTTTTTGGGGCATACAAAATTATTTAGAATAAAGTCTAATATATTCCTAGGATTTCTAACAAGAAATCCTAGGAGTTAAATATCCCAATACTCCAATTTATGATAAAACAAATTATTTTTTTATTCTTTATTTGTTTAACAATTGCATGTTCAAATTTTCAAGGGGATTCCATCTTAACTTCTAATGATCCATTCCAAACAGGCGTCGCTTCCGGTGACCCTGATCAAAATAGTGTAGTCCTTTGGACAAAGCTAAGTCCTGATCACGAGATTGATTCCATTCCCATCCTTTTTTATATTTCAAGGGATTCTAGTAAAATCTTTGAAAAAGGAGAATCCTATTTTGCTCACAAGGAGTCAGATTTTGCTTTTAAGATTACTGCTGAAGATCTTAAAGCAGGCACCACCTATTATTATGCCTTTTCAACTGGACAACACAAGTCGAAAGTTGGTAGGACCAAGACGTTACCTTCCGAAAGTGAAACTATAAAGTTGGCAATTGTATCTTGTAGTCACTTTGAAACAGGTTATTTCAATGCTTACAAAGCAATTGCTGAAATGGAAGATTTGAATGCAGTTGTTCACCTTGGAGATTACATTTATGAAGGGGCTCCAGCTTATCCTGACGGACCTAGAATTCACGAACCTCAACATGAAATTGTGAGTTTAGTCGATTACCGTACCCGATACCAACAGTACCGAAGTGATCCACATTTACAATTGCTACATCAAACACATCCAATGGTCAACATATGGGATGACCACGAAATAGTAGATAATTGGACAAAAGATGGTTCTCATCTTCATGATTCATTAACAGATGGAAATTGGCTAGAACGAAAAAAGATGGCTAAAAAGGTGTTTTATGAATGGCTTCCTACTCGCGTAAATACGGATAAGCCACTTTATCGCACTTTCAAATTTGGGAACATTGCATCCCTTCACATGCTGGATACAAGATCTTACAGAACAGGCTATGCCAAAACTGATGATGAAGCTGAGAAATTGGAGATCCTAGGGTCAGAACAATTTTCATGGTTGGAAAATGAATTTTCAAATTCGAATACTACTTGGAACATTTTAGGAAATCAGGTACCAGTAGCAAAAATGGATTATTATTCATTTTATCCTGAATGGCGAGCTAGTGGTTATGATAAATGGTGGAAAGGATATCCTAAGGAGTACAAAAAATTGGTCCACTTGATAAAAGATTCAAAAAAGAATGTACTGATTACTACTGGCGATTTGCATTCTGCCTTTTTAAGTCATTTGATCAATGAAGGAGATACGGTAGCAACAGAACTTATCACAACCAGTGTTTCTTCTCATACCTGGGACGAAGGATTTGTCGATAAGGAGGTTGAGGGCATGCCCATGTTAAATTGGGTGGAAAAACAATTGCAGATCTATAATCCACACATAGAATGGTTTGATTTGGTGAATAATGGCTTTATGGTCTTAACGCTATCCTCAAGCCAAGCGACAATAGATTGGTACAAAGTATCAACTACCCTTGAGAAAGATTTTAAAGTAACAAAAGCAAACAGTTACAAGATAGAAGCTAAATATAGTTTGGGTGAAAAATAATTACTTAGCTCGACTTTAGATTTTTATGCAACTCTAGTTGCATAAAAACCTAAAGTCGAGCTAAATTAGGTGTAGGATATAGTGTGCCCACTACACCCTACACGCTAAACCCTACACTAAGGAAGAATTACCTCATTTATTACGTGGATTACACCATTCTGCGCTTGTACATCTGTGAAGATGATTTCAGCAGTGTTACTACCTGCATTGATGGTTGGATTAGCTGTGTCCAAATCAATAGTGAAAGTAGCGCTATTTGAAAGTGTTGTCACTTGAATTTCATCCGTTAAGTTACCAGCACGAGTGTTACCGCTTGCTACATGGTACAATAATACTGCTTCCAAAGTAGCCGCTGGAATGTCATCTAAAGTGTTCCACTCTGGATTACTATCTAATAAGTTCTGGAATGCCTGATTGGTAGGTGCAAATACTGTAAATGGACCGTTACCAGATAATACATTAACAAAATCAGTTGTCAAACCTGTTCTAGTCAATGCTGCTACCAAAGTAGAGAAGTTTGGATCAGCAGTAGCAAAAGTAACTACTGTAGGTGCACCAATAACTGCATCGATTACATGAATCACACCATTTGCTACTTCTACATCAGGAGTTACTACCTCTACTGAACCATTGATTACTACACCCTGATCTGTATTGATGTACATATTAGCATTGATATCATCGCCAAAAGTTGTAGCACTTGCAGTAGTATAATAGGCTGTTTGTAAATCACTAGCCATGTTTTCACCAGCGATTACGTGGTTGGTCAAAATTGTGATCAATGTCTCTTTTGGTGTATTTGCTACAGTGTTTGTTCCAGCAGCATCCAAGAAGTCCTGGAAAACATCGTTGGTTGGAGCAAACAAAGTGAAAGGTCCATCGCTATTCAAAAGATCTACCAATTCTGCTTTTACAACCGCATCAACCAAGAGACTGAAGTTAGCATCATTTTGTGCAAACTCAACAATGGTTGGCATTGGTTGCGGATCATCATCATCATTATCACATGAAACAAAAACGAAACTGCTCAATAAAGTCAATAGTAGAGCAGGAAGAATGAATGATTTTTTCATTTTCCAAAAGTTTAATAGTAAAAGTTAAAGAATTATTTAGGCAATGGATATTAGTTGTTTACTCCAGCCTGTTTGGTGACTAAAACTTTAAAAAGAGCTTAGAGTTCTGAAAGATGATAAAGGAAGTTAGCTTTTGTATAATTTCTTACAAAAGCCTGAAAATCCAGAACTTAGTACAATAGTTAAAATGCTAACTAGTCGACAACTTCGCGCATTTTATTCGTTAATCGTTGAACAATTTTAAATTTTATCAAGAATTCTTTAGCAATTACCCTGAAAACTGTGTAGCTCGGGATGGCCAGAACCATACCTACAATTCCATACAATTGGGCACCCATTAATATAACCAGAAAAATTTCTAATGGATGGGCTAAAACGCTATTGGAGAAAATGAAAGGTTGTAAAATGAAGTTATCAATCATTTGCATGGTAGAGAAAATGATCAAAACCTTTACAATTAAAGGCAACATTTCGTTGTAGAAATCGAGATCGAGGTTGGAGGTAATGGTAATGAATACACCAAAAATAGCACCCAGCAGCGGCCCTAAATAGGGAATGACATTGATAAAAGCAGCAAATAAAGCTATTAAGAGGGCATTTTGAACACCAAAAATGGAAAGCAATATCCATACATATAAGGTAATCACTGTTATTTGTAACAATATACCTGCAAAATATCGAGTCAATAAATGACTACTATCATCAAATATTTCAAAGATCTGCTTTTCATATTTATCTGGAAGTAAAGTCATCATGAAGTTCATAAACAACCCTCTTTCTTTGAGGAAAAAGAAAGTGATAAAAACTATAGAGAAAAGAGCAAAGAAAATACTTCCGGCAGCTCCCACCAGACGACTAAAGAAATTGGCAATAATTTGTGGGTTGAAGTTTTGGGAAAAAGCTTCAGATAAAGTTTGGTTAATGTTTAAAAGCGATGGATCTACTCCTTTTTCTTGCATCCAATTCGCAATTTGACTGGTCGGTTCTTCGAGTGAGGCAGCTACTGCTTCATAGTTTACACTAGCCAAATTGGTAGTTTGCTTTACAATCAATGGGATAAACATGGATACCAAAAGACTAAAAACAATAAAATAAATCAATATAGTAACTGCGGCTCCTAAATTGGGACCTGCTCTGAATTTACCAACTCGAACTTTTTTTTGAATGAATTTAGAAATAGGGTATCCCAATTGTGCCAACACCCAGGATATCAATACGTACATGACAATCGTACGAAAGAGATAAAGTAGAATGGCTACAGTAATGATTGTGAGCCCTATGACAATATATCTGCTAATGTTAGTTGTTGGCATTTCGAAATCTATGAATTATGTGCTCGAAGTTCCCTTAATTAAAGCAATTCTCCAAATTGCTAATGGATCTAATTCAGATTGATGTAATCAATTTTGACTTCATCTACATCAATTTATTTAAAAAAAATGTTCTTTAGTAATGGACAAAAATAAGTAGTGCTTTTTGTCCAATCACTTAAGATAACAAAAACACTATATTAGCGCTTGCAAAATACCCGTCTATGAAAAAGTGGATTCTAAAGGCTATCGTTCAAAAGAGTATTTCCTTTTTACCATACAAGCATAAAATCAATTACTTGTTTCAAAAGTATATTACGAAAGGAGTGAAATTGAGCGATCAGTATTTAGAGGATAAATTGGTTCACTTTCAACACCATTGGTCTTCCTGGAAAAAATACAGAACCAAAAAAACGCCACATAAAGTATTGGAATTGGGGACAGGTTGGTATCCGGTTATTCCCATTTGTTTTTTCCTAAAAGCCTGTCCTTACATCATTACCATAGATATTTCTGACTTATTAAGTGTAGAAAAACTAAAAACGACAATTAGCAGAGTTTTAGAATACCATCATGCCGGGAAGCTTCAACAATATGTAGGTATAGTTGATTATGACAGGATAAGAGTGCTGGAGCAAGTACTACATTCCCCGAATATCAGTCTTAAAGAAGGATTGGAATTGCTGGGGATTATGTATTATATCAAGGATGCTAGACAACTTACTTATAAAGATGGGTGTGTAGATTTTATCGTATCCAATAATGTATTTGAACACATCTATCCTGAAATTTTACAACCAATTTTGCATGAATTTAAAAGAGTGTCCGCACCTAAAGGCATAATGAGTCACTTTATTGACATGTCGGATCACTTTGCTCATTTGGATAAAAACATCACCATCTATAATTTTTTGCAGTTCTCGAAAGGAGAATGGCAAAGAATTGATAATAGCATTCAACCACAAAACAGATGGAGATTGCCACAATACAAGAAATTGTATGAAGATGTAGCCATTGAATGGACTGAAGAGAAAAACAGGGTAGGGGATATTCAGGCCTTAAATACCGTCTCTATAGATGAAGACTTCAAATGGATGACAAAAGAAGAGTTAGCCATAAGTCATAGTTATGTGGTGAGTGTGATGAATTAATCCAATAATCAGTCATTCCGAACTTGCCGTTGAACCAAATATTCGGAATAAGAGTATGTTTAAAATTCTAACTGAATATTGTACTAGTAAAACAATTATTGAATTACAGTCTTAAAGAAGTTTTTCTCTAAAAACTCATTAAACTCTCTCATGTTACTACTCTGATTACCATAAAAAGTAACCTGAGTTGCGTTGAGTTCTTTATCAAGGAACAATGAAATCTTTGCTTTTTTTTCTTCTCCAAAGCTGGTTCCAAAAATATTTTTGGTATCTCCATATTGCTTAGTACCAACTTCACATTTTGCGGTAGCAGTGTATTCTTCAAGCTGATTTCTAATTGCTTTAGAATGATCTTGAGTTCCAAATTTCTTATTAGTTTCAACAATTATTGTGGATCCATCTAGTGATTCTGTAGGGTATTGCTCATCCTTTGTAAAAATCATTTTTTCTCCGTCTTCTGATAGAAATGCCAGACTAAATAATTCTTTTTTCTTCTCATATTCACCAATAAAAGTAGAAAGTAATGCTGCTCTAATTATCGGATCGTGATACTCCTTGTTAGGTGCTAAACAAAAAGCTTTCACATTGTAAGTTAAAATGCCTTTTTCAATTGCTAATAAATACCGTATAGTATTTTTTCTTGTGTCATGAACAACTGAAAAAAATGCATCAGAAGCACCTTCGTACACTACTGGTCTCATCTCTAGTAGTTTAGTTTTACTTCTTTTGAGTCTTTCAGTATCAAAAGCAGCCCTTAGTTCCTCCATGGTATTCAGGTTTGCTTTTACAGAAATAGAAGCATTTTTGTGCTTATTCTGAAATCCATCATAAGTACGTGCCTTTTTGAATCCTTCAGGTACATCTAACCAAACACCATTAACGACATGAGTGCTGGACGCTTTTTTGACAGCATCAAGCTCAATAGGTGATTTTTGGATGTTTGAACAATTTGAAATGAATAGAATGAGTATAACCATTAAGGTGGAGTACTTTAGATAACTAAGATTCATGTAAGTTTCGTTTTGTTTATAGTAAAAAAGTGAATGTTTAGTAATCCAGTTATTAGACGCTGGAGTTAAGATTATTTGTTTCGAATCAATTCAAAATTTTGAATTGATTAGATCTGAAGAGAGTCTTGTAGGGAAAGAGTGTAACCGA
>JBCBCD010000220.1:8019-8895 GCA_038530915.1 Bacteroidota bacterium | reverse complement strand
TTTAGGAACTTTTGTTTCTATAACTACTGATTCCGTACTATCTACCATTTCCTCTTGAGAAAGAGCGAAAGTAGATGATAGGAAAAAAATAACAATAAACCACAAAAATCGCTTACTCATCATTCTTCTATTCTATCCAAAAATTCGTTGAGTTGATCTACAGAAGTAAACGGAATTACGATCTGACCTTTACCATCACTCTTCAATTTTAACTTAATACTTCCTGAACCAAAAAAACTTTTGAAGTTTTGCTCTACCTTTTTATACTCCTGAGGGAGGCTAGACGCTGCAGGCTTGGCTGTTTTTTTTCTGGGTTCTTTGTATTTTCTACATTCTTCTTCTAATCTTCTTACGGACCAGCCATTTTTTATGGTATCCAAAAACAATGCTTTTCTAAGTGCAAAGTCTTCAATACCAGCCAACTCTCGGGCATGTCCCATTGAGATGGATTTTTCTTTGATGGCATTCTGAATATCAGGTGGTAGTTTCAACAATCTTAAGTGGTTGGTAATCGTCGTACGCTTTTTACCAACTCTATCTGCAAGACTTTCATGAGTCAACTTACATTCTTCCAATAAACGTTGATAAGTGATGGCAACCTCAATAGCATTCAACTGCTCTCGTTGAATATTTTCTACCAATGCCATCTCTAGCATTTCTTGATCATTTGCCACTCTTATGTATGCCGGAATCTCTGCTAGACCTGCTCTTTTAGACGCTCTCAAACGTCTTTCCCCAGATATTAATTGATAAGCTTTTGGATTTAACCTTCTGACAGTAATAGGTTGGATAAGCCCATGTACACCAATAGATTCGGATAACTCTTGCAAAGCTTCTTCGTCAAATTCATTTCTTGGTTGGAATGGATTGACTTCT
>JBCBCD010000220.1:0-8009 GCA_038530915.1 Bacteroidota bacterium | reverse complement strand
GTTCAATAGGAAGCATCGCTATGGTATTGGAAAGTTCTTTGACAACTTCTTCCTGATTTTCTGCTAATTTCTCTTCCAAGTCATTATTGGCTAATAATGCCCTCAAGCCCATGCCAAGCTCGCCTTTACTTACTTTTGGCTTCTTTCTCTTTACTACCTTCTTTGCCATTTGTGTATGTCTATTTATTGCGTTTTCATTGATTCTGGGATGATACAAAAAAAATACGAAATATTTCATTGCTCATCACTCATTGCTCATGGGTACATGTCAGAACAGCATGAGGAATGAGTAATGACCTATGACCTATGACCCATGATTAAGCAACCGGATCAGATTGCTTCATGCTAATCGTGTCATTGTTTTTTTCCAAAAACTCTTTAGCCAGGTTAAGGAAGTTGATGCTGCCTTTACTACCTGCATCCATTAATACTACTGGCATGTGCATGTTGGGTGCCTCACCTATTTTGGAGTTTCTATGGACAATGGTGTTGAAAACCAATTCACCAAAGATGGCCTGAACTTCTTTTACCACCACATTTGCCAATCTTAGACGGCGATCATACATAGACAATAGGATACCCTCTATTTTTAACTTTGGATTCAACTGCTGTTTGACGATATTAATAGTTTCTTGAAGCTTTGTTAAACCTTCCAAAGCAAAGAACTCACATTGAACTGGAATCAATACAGAATCAGCTGCTGTCAGTGCATTTACAGTAACTAAACCCAGAGAAGGTAGGCAATCGATCAAGATGTAATCATAGTCATCCCTTACTTGATCAACGATACCTTTAGTAAAGTATTCCCGGCGTATTTTATTCACCAACTCCAATTCTGCACCAACTAAATCTATGGAAGAAGGCATGATGTGCAAATTAGGAGTGTCTGTTTCATAAATGGCTTCTTGTGGGTCAAGTCCATTGACCAAGCACTCATAGAAGTTTGTATCGACATCATCCGGACTTACACCCACTCCCGAAGAGGCATTTGCCTGAGGGTCAGAATCTATGATCAATACCTTTTTTTCTAAAATCGCTAAACTCGCCCCCAAATTGATTGCAGTAGTGGTTTTACCAACTCCACCTTTTTGATTTGCGATGGTTACAACTTTTCCCATATCAATTATTTGTTTGTATCACTATTTTTATAAACTAAAAGATGAAGCTTTTTTGCCTCTTTTAAACAAAAGAAAACCAAAAATATTGAATAAACCAATCTTTATCAGAGCAGGATTCATGAGAATGAAATACCTAATAGCTATGAGTTTAGACCGGATCTAATCACATATTATCTGGTAATCAGTATGTTAGGAAAAAAAGAAGCTGAAAAAACTTCATCTTTTGATATTCGAGAAAGTAAAATAAGGCTAAATAGCTATACTTTCTGTAATCGGAAGCAAAATTAATTCTTTTCCTTTATCTGCGAAAGCTTTTTGTGCTTCCTCTTGATCAATTTTTATATAGCCAAAGGTGTCAAAATGACAGCCTACTACCTTGTTACACTCAATAAAGTCACTGGCAATGACTGCATCTTCGTATCCCATTGTGAAATTATCACCTATGGGTAAAACTGCAAGATCCAATTTTGGACAAGTCATTGGAATTAATTTCATATCCATGGTCAAAGCAGTGTCGCCCGCTAAATATATACATCCCTCTTCATTCCAGACCACAAAACCTCCGGGATTAGCTGCGTAGGTTCCATCTGGTAAAACGCTGGAATGCACAGCAGCAACATATTTTAAAGTACCAAAGTCAAAACTAAATTTACCACCCAAGTTCATCGGATGTCCATTGATGCCTTTAGCACCATAGTAAGATACGATTTCAAAACTAGAAATAATGGTTGCACCTGTACGCTTGGCAATAGCTTCTGCATCAGCTACATGATCCTCATGGCCATGAGTAAGTAAGATGTAATCTGCTTCAATGGTGTTCACATCTAATTTGGCTTTCTGCTCATCACTTAATTCTGCAACCAACGGATTGGGACTAATGAATGGATCAATTAATAACTTTTTTCCTTTTGTTTCCAACAAGAATGATCCGTGACCTAGATAAGTTAAATTCATAGTTTAATTTTGATAATCACTTATGATGAAATTCAGTTTTGGATAGCTGTCCAAATCTAATAAACTATTTAGAGGAAGAATAGTTATTTAAGTCGTATTATTTATGGTCTTTGGTCTTTAGTCTATGGTATCTATCAAAATTTATCCTAGGCTAGAGACCAAAGACAGTAAATTTAACATAAGGATTTAAGGTAATGACCCATTCAACTTCATAACCTAATAATCTTATACACTAAAAAACTAAGAAGATGGTCACTATAATATCAGGCAGCAATAGAAAGGGCAGCGAATGTTATCTTTTTGCGCGAACGATAAAAGAAATTATGAGCTCAAAAACAGATGAAGAAGTGCAATTACTTTCATTGGAGAAAATTCCTCACGACTGGTTTTTTTCCAAGATGTATGACAAAGGTAGCCAAGCTGAAAGTATTACAAAAGTACAGGATGAATATATGATCCCGGCAGATAAATTCTTTTTTATTTTACCAGAATACAATGGTAGCATGCCAGGCTCCTTAAAGATGTTTCTGGATGCACTTTCTGTGAGAAATATAAAAGAAACTTTTAAGAATAAGAAAGCTGCAGTAATGGGAGTGGCTTCAGGTAGAGCAGGTAACCTATTGGGTTTAGATCATTTGGTAGCTGTATTGAACCACCTGGGCGTGATTACACATCCTAAGAGGTTGCCGGTTTCAAAAATTCACTCCTTGATTCAGGATGATAAAGTGACTGACGAAAAAACATTGGAGACGATGGAAGGGCATGTAGATGCTTTTTTAGCTTTTTAGAAGTAAAGTAGTTTAAAATTAAGTCGAGGAAAGGAGATCTGGATTACTGCATCTAGTGTTTTTGATTAAGGAAGTTGATATTAATTAGAAACACATAGATGAATAATATAATTAAAAGTCTAATTGAGATCGGTCAAATGGCTGTCGCTGTTCTTCTTGCTAGCATTGGGCTCAAAGCATTTCTATTGCCTAATGGGTTTCTGGATGGAGGAGTAACAGGGATAGCCATTCTTTTGACAGAGTTTATACCGATTGAAATCTCTTATATTTTACCAGTTATAACCATTCCTTTTTTCATTTTAGGGTGGTATACGGTTTCAAAACGGATATTGATTAAGTCTATCATTTCTGTTGTAGCTTTAGCTTTAATTATCCATTTCGAAAACTTTAGTCCAGTTACAGATGATAAGCTTTTAATTGCCATTTTTGGCGGGCTATTTTTGGGGGCAGGCATAGGCTTGGCTATAAAAAATGGGACTGTACTGGATGGTTCTGAAATCTTAGGGATTTACTTAAATGAAAAAATAGGCTTTTCCATTGGTACCATCATCCTTGCCTTTAATACCATCCTTTTTGGGATAACAGCTATATTGATTTCAGTAGAGGTAGCCCTCTATTCCATCTTAACATTTATAGTGACCGGCAAAGTCATTGATTTTGTTTTCCAGGGCTTTGAAGATTATGTTGGGTTTTGGGTAATCAGCAGACAATCTAAATCGATCCAAAAAAGTCTCTTGCTAGATCTAGGAACAGGTATTACAGTTTATAATGGAACCAGAGGTTATGGTAGTAAAGGAGTTCAAGAAAATATTGATATTGTTCAAATCATTGTAAATAGAATTGATAGCAAGAAAGCCCACCGAATTATAGATTCTATTGATAAAGAGGCTTTCGTTGTAGAGTTTGAAGTGAATCAGATCAAAGGAGGCGTACTTAGAAAGTTTATCACAAAATCTAAAAATAGGAAGCTGCCACCCACATTGTTTAATAGTTTTTAAAGCGAATATGTATAACTTGTGCAATTGATGGATAGAAACCAAGGTTTTAAGTCACATAACATTAAGGCCATAGGTTTTATCAAAACAAAAAGGATATTTAAACGTATCCAACAGCAGTAAGTGGCGTGACAAAAATAAGTAGTGCTTTTGATCGAGCATATTTTTAATGCTGATCAAGACGAGCCCGGAAGGTGATTCATATCAGCTGAGGACTTAACGTAGAGCAGCTTAAAAAGAGGCCATCACAAAGTGTTATTTATTTGTGTCACACCACTTATAGAATATTAGTATTATAACAGTCCGACCAATAAAGATTGATGGGAAAAATATTAGTAGTGGATGATGAGATAAACATGCAAAGGCTCATCAAACAAAAATTTAGAAGGCAAATCCGTGAAGGGAAATATGAATTTCACTTTGCTGAAAATGGAAGCCTTGCACTGGAAAAGATAAAAGAAGAACCAGAAATTGATGTCGTTTTGAGTGACATTAGTATGCCTGTAATGGATGGCCTGACGCTTCTTACCAAGTTAGGGGAGTTGAATCCAATCATTAAAACAGTAATGATCTCTGCCTATGGTGATTTAAAAAATATTCGGACGGCCATGAATCGTGGGGCTTTTGATTTTATCACCAAGCCGATAGATTTTGAAGACCTTACATTGACGATGGAGAAAACCTTGAATCATGCCAAGCATTTGAAAGAAACCCTTCAGGCTATTCAGGAGAACAATATTTTGAAAATGTATGTCGATGAAAACGTACTCAATTTCATGGGCAAGCAGGAATTCGAAAATGCACTTACCGCCAATGAAAATATCGAAGCTACTGTAGTCTTTATTGATATTTGCGATTTTACTTCCATCAGTGAAAAAGCACCTGCAGATACCGTGGTAAATATGCTCAATACTTATTTCGATGTCATGGTTAAAGAAATCATTAACCACGACGGCTACATCGATAAGTTTATAGGCGATGCCATCATGGCGGTGTTCAAGGATGAGTACCATTTAGATAGAGCAATTGATGCGGCTCTTGGATTATGTGAAAAAATCAATGAACTACCAGTTATTGGAGACTTAATGTTCAAACCTAAAGTATCCATTGGTATTCATAGTGGGGAAATGGTATCAGGTAATATAGGTTCTGTTAGCCTCAAGCGGCTCGATTATACGGTCATTGGTGATACGGTAAATGTAGCAGCCCGCTTACAAACTGCTGCCAAGGAAAATCAAATCCTAATTAGTGAATATTGCTATGAGCAAGTGAAAGAATCTTTCCAATGCGAGAAGGTAGGAAGCATTAATTTGAAGAATAAAGCGAATCCAGTAACGATTTATGAAGTAATTGAATAAATCTGCACCCTCATTGTTATGAACTTCCTTTCAAAAGAATTATTTTTCTTTTAAATCAGATTTTAAGTTAAAATGAGGAGGCTGAAAATATTCTATTGCACAAGCATTTTTATTTTCTCTTTGACTGTATGCTTAAATAGTCAATCAATGAAGGAAGGACTTTATGAGCCTTTACTCAAAGAAGGTCGAGTATGGAGCAAATACGATTGGTATTCAGAATGTTTTGTTCAATATTGTAGAGGTGTACGATTATTTATTGAAGGAGATACTATTATTAATGAAAAAACATACAAGAAGGTTTTTGGTAAATTCATCTATGCACTTGAAGCCCCTGTTTTTGTTCCTCCCTTCGGTATTAGTGAAGTCCCTGGTTTAGTTGGTTTTATGCGTGAAGATACAGTTACAAGAAGGGTCTATACCTATATTACTTATGATGATAGGTCCGAATACTTAACATATGATTTTTCTTTAAGGGTGGGGGATACTTTACAGATTGAATACCTCAATGAAGGGGACTATGCGATACTGGATTCCATTACTGATTTTAGACTTTATAATGGTGAGCTTCGGCGGCAATTCCACTTTTCAGCTTTTGATTACCTTAACTATCCACTTCATCAGGAATACAAATATATTGAAGGAGTAGGAGGGAGAGAAGATTTGCTTATTCCTTTTGGGTTCAATTTTGAAGGAGGCTCTGTCATCAGTTGTTTTAGGCAAAGTGGAGAAATATTATATGATTTTAGTCAGGCTTATGGGTGTGAAATGATTACTAACACAAACATGGTTCCTGTTGAAAAATACATTTCGATCTTTCCCAATCCAAGTACTTCAGAGATTAATATAGAGGTTAAAAATCAAAAAAGTATCCTGTTAGAGCTTTTATTTTTGGACGGTAAAGTGCTTTTTTCTACGGATAAGATAAAGCCTAATATGCGTATGGATCTTAGATCGTATCCAAAAGGCATCTATTTTTTAAGATCAACAAATGAATTTGGTTTAATTCAAACACAAAGGATAGTCAAATTCTGATTTATTCAATTTATTGAGTAAAATGTAAAAAGTGTAAAGGCTTAAACTTTTAAGCACTAAACCTTTACACTCTTAAACCCTTACTCAAATGGAATTACAAAAGGTAAGGTAGCCTGTAAACCCTTAGAATTGATCAAGGATTCGATATGATCATAACTAGCATGAAGTGCTGGATATTTGGCTTTCAATGTTTTTGAAAAAGCGGTACTTGGATCAAGATCACCAGACAATTCCTCAAGTAGTTGCTCAAACTGCGATTTAACATAAGGATATTCTACCAATCTATAAGAAGAAATGCCAGCTTTTTCTGCTGCAATTTCTATCGCTTTTTCCATGCCTCCGATTTCATCTACCAGACCTAATTCTTTCGCTTTCATTCCGGTCCAAACACGTCCTTTAGCGATTCTTCCTACTTCCTCTTTGGTCATATCTCTACCTTCAGCTACTAATTCTAAGAAGCTATCGTAAGCCACATCCGTTCTGGTTTGGAACCACTTTTTCTCCGATTCAGATAAACCATAAAATGGAGTCAACCCTGCTGACATTTTTCCCGTTTGTACGGTGTCAAATTTAATGCCCAGCTTATTATTCAACATATTTTCGGCATTGGGAACCATTGAAAATACACCGATAGAACCTGTCAAAGTATTTTCCTGGGCTATTATAGAATCGGCATGGGCTGCAATGTAATAGCCTGCTGAGGCAGCATAGTCCCCCATAGAAACGATAACAGGCTTGCCACTTTCTTTAATGGCTTCAATCGCCTGATACATATTGTCCGCTGATAAAGAACTGCCACCCGGAGAATTGATTCTCAAGACAACTGCTTTTATCTTCTTTGATTTTCTTATTTTTTCAAAAACCTTATTATACTTTAAGTCTGCGATTTCACCATTATTACCTTTACCATCCACGACATTGCCTTCTGCATAAACGACTGCAATTCGACTTTCTTCATCATAATCACCCATTTTGGGTGGGTTGGCTTTGTTATATGAGCTAAGGCTGGCAAATTTGATTTTGCGATCTCCTGAATAGCCTAATTTTGCTCTTATAGCATCCAATACATCTTCTCGATAAGCCAAAGAATCAACCAATCCAGCAGCTTCAGCTCTTTTGGGGACTCCTCCGGCAAATTCGTCAATCAATACTTCTAGATCGGAAGGAGCAATGTTTCGGCTTTTAGCAATATCGCCTATCATCGTATTTTGCATGGCATCTAAAAACACCCTAAGCTGTAAGCGATTAGAGTCGCTCATCTCCCTTCTTCTCACTGGCTCTGTAGCACTTTTAAAATCACCAGCGTAAAATACTTGCATCTCTATCCCTACTTTATCTAGCATTTCCTTATAAAATGGCACTTGTGCGGCAAAACCCCTCATGTCGATAATGCCCATCGGAGGCATATACACTTCATCAGCCACTGAAGCAAGATAATATGCTGCCTGAGAGTAATATTTTGAATAGGCAATGATAAACTTGCCTTGATCTTTAAAATTCTGAAGAGCTTTCCTTAATTCAGAGGTAGCTGAGAATCCTGGTACAGACAATAAATCTGTTTCCAAAAAGATACCTTTGATTTTATCATCATTCGCTGCATTATCGATTGTAGCTACGATCTTATGTAAGCCGAGTATTTTCTTTTCATTTAATGAGAAAGAACCATTGCTTAAATTGTCTGTATGTTCCGGAATTGGATCATCAAAATCCAACCTCAAAACAGTATTGCTTGAGATTGAGGGCTTTTGTTCTGATAGAGAAGCT
>JBCBCD010000219.1:0-8896 GCA_038530915.1 Bacteroidota bacterium | reverse complement strand
AACCTACCTCACAAGATCACAGGACGATCAAATCCTGCCCATCCTTCAATCCTGTAAATCCTGATTCAGACATTAAGTGAAGCAGAAAATCCTTTGGTTACTTATCGTACCTGCAAGAGCAGCAATGAAAGGATAAAAGCATAAAAACATAACAGCATGAACATCTGCTGGAATAAATTCCACCCAACCATCACCCAATCACCTCATGCTTTCATTCCTCGGAAAGAACTCATATTCACCCCCGTTACCTTCTTAAAGACCCTGCTGAAATACGAAGGATCTTCAAACCCCAATTCATAAGCAATCTCCTGATTTTGTTTGTCAGTGAATAATAGCAGGCGCTTGGCTTCCAGGACGATTCTTTCCTGTATGATCTGTTGCGGTGTTTTTTGATTGTAGGTGGCGAATAGGTTGGAGAGGGTTTTGGGGGACTTGAAGAGCATTTCCGCATAGTCTTTTACTTTGTGCTTGCTACGGAAGTGCAAGTCTACCAATACATTAAATGCTCTGATGGTGTCGACCTGATTGTCGGAGAGGGTTTCTACGATGAGTTGCTCTTTAGCCAGACGGGTGATGATGATGATGAGCCTTTTGAGCAACATTTTGAGCATATCTCCCTGAATATTATCTACCGTTTTGAATTCATCTATCATGACTTCAAGTAGGAGTTCGAATTTGCGGTATTGTGCTTTTGGTATAGTGATGATGGGTAAGTCTTGGGTACCGAAGAAAAGTATGCCGTTACAAGATACTTCTTCGTCATGATCGGAGATACAGTAAAATGCTCGATTAAATAGGAAAGCAGTAATAGGATTGTCGGGTTCAGGATAGTTGACCTGGTGGAAAAAAGTAAGGGACGTCAGTTGATGTGGCTGTAAAGTGAATGTTATTCCATCTACGGTAATGTCAATCGGTTCTTCATTTCTGTTCCACAACAATTGTATGATGCCTTCTTTGATGCTGAAGCGTTCTTGGTCTTTCTGTAGCTGATCGGTGTAGCCAAAAGTGGCACCCAATTTTTTGTCGGCAAATTCGTATAGCATGATCTCGGTATTATTAGTTAGAATAACCCGTGATCATGCTGTTTGTTTTTTTGATTCACCATGTAGTGACATAGCGTCTCAACCAGGACAAACTCATCAACTTCCTTTTAACCTTATCATCTTATACACTTATCATCTACTCAATGAGCGGTTTTCCAATAAAGACTTTTATCTCCGGCGTCACCTTCACTTTTATCTTCACAATTAACGGTTCCTTCCTGTCGCCATAAGTGCGCTTGTGAAGATTGTAAGTCATTTTGATGGTATTCATCACGGAGAGGATGGCCGGATCTTTTTTGTTTTCACTCAATATTTGATCTATCCTATCCATAGTGAATTTTTCGTGCAGGCCCAGCATTTCCACTTCCAGTGAAGGATTAAAGGCCAGATTGAAAGCAAAACTGTTGATTTCCAGTCCATATATTTCGAGCTTGGGAAAAACCTTTAGCCAGTCTTCTATCAGTTGGTAGGTCTTTTCCTTAGCATTATTTCCGAGTTGAGAAGCTTGCTCTCTGAAGGTAGCAGTAGCTTCTTTAAAAGCTTGTTGTAACTTGTCTATCATAATTTCAAACTATTAGCCTTTTAAAGCGTTTCGTTCATTGTAGTGCTAAATCCAAAAGGTGTTTGTATCACTTAAAAATACAGAAAAGCACCTTAATTAGTTTGATTTTTTAAGATTTTAAGCACTCTTTACAACTCCTTGAGTTTGTGAAGGTGGCAACAAGGCGAAAAAATAATAACTGAATGAACGATATCAAGACACTGGGCGAGCTTAAAAAAAGTGGTTACAAAAGCAAAACCATCAAGGAAGAGCTGCGCGACAATCTGATTAGTAAGCTTTCAAGTAAAGAAACTGTTTTCGAGGGAGTTATTGGATTTGATGATACTGTATTGCCGGATATTGAAAGAGCCATTCTTTCCAGACACAATGTCCTCTTGTTAGGACTTCGTGGACAGGCAAAAACGAGAATCGCTCGTTTGTTGATCCACTTGATGGATGAGTACATTCCAATCATTGGTGGAAGTGAGTTGAGTGACGATCCACTCAATCCAATTACCAGAGTAGGTAGAGATTTGGTGGCTGAGCATGATGATGATACTCCGGTCGAGTGGTTGCATCGCGATCAGCGTTATGTGGAAAAATTGGCTACTCCGGATGTAAGTGTGGCGGATTTGATTGGTGATGTAGACCCAATTAAAGCAGCTACTTTGAAATTGCCTTATTCTGATGAGCGTGTGATTCACTTTGGATTGGTACCCAGAGCGCACCGTGGCATTTTCGTAATCAACGAGTTGCCGGATTTACAGGCGAGAATCCAGGTTTCGCTTTTCAATATTTTGCAAGAGGGTGATATCCAGATCCGTGGTTTTAAATTGCGCCTACCATTAGACATTCAATTTGTCTTTACGGCCAATCCTGAAGATTATACCAATCGGGGTAGCATCATCACGCCTTTGAAAGACCGTATCGAAAGCCAGATCTTGACACATTATCCTAAAACGATAGAAATTGCGCGTCAAATCACTCAGCAAGAGGCAGATTTAGCAGCAAGTCAAAAAGAAAAGATCCAAACTTCTGATTTGTTACAAATCTTGTTAGAACGCATCGCTTTCGAAGCTAGAGAAAGTGAGTTCATCGATGAGAAAAGTGGGGTTTCGGCTCGTTTGAGTATCGCCGGTTATGAAAACCTGATCTCCACTGCTGAGCGCAGAATGTTGATCAACAGAGAAAAAACCACCAATGCCAGAGTGATTGATTTCTGGGGGGTAGTACCTGCCATCACAGGAAAAGTAGAGTTGGTGTACGAAGGAGAGCAAGAAGGGCCATATATGGTCGCAATGAACCTAATGGGGCGTGCGATCAAAGGTGTTTTCCTCGACCACTTCCCGAATCCGGAGAAGTTGAAAAAAGGCCAGGAAAGAGATCCTTATGGTACCATCAAAGCATGGTTTTCAGCTGGCAATGAATTAGACTTGCTAAACGATTCCAGCGATGCCGATTACAAAAAAGGCCTGGATAAAGTAGCCGGCCTTAGAAAACTAGTACAAGGTTACCTTCCTCAATTAAAAGGTGACGAAGTATATACTTACATGGAACTCGTCCTACACGGGTTATCAGAGTTCAACATCCTCAATAAAGACATTCTCGAGTCAAGATTGACTTTCAAGGATCTATTGGCGAATATGTTGGATGACGATTTGTTTGATAATTAATTTGGTGTAGGGGGAAG
This sequence comes from Bacteroidota bacterium, assembly GCA_038530915.1. Taxonomy (GTDB): domain Bacteria; phylum Bacteroidota; class Bacteroidia; order Chitinophagales; family Saprospiraceae; genus JANQPA01. The sequence continues at coordinate 5,622 of JBCBCD010000219.1, read as the reverse complement.
TGTGTAGGGTGTAGAGGGATTTTATTCGTCTCCGTCTACGATGAAGCCGAACTTTGTAAGATTTCCATAAAATGGAACTTGTAGAGTTCGGCTTCAGTTATTTAGAGAAATAAAAAAAGCCGGCCTCATTTCTTTTAGCATGAACGAAAGATTCCACTGACAAGTGGATGAATGTCCAGTGGACATTCAATTGAGTGAACCCGAAGGGATGGGATGCAAAAATCCGTAAAGAACTGGATGGTGTATGAGCATACTATATATTCAGAGCTAGAGATCAAGATATCGTAAGCTTAAAGAATGAGCATGAAATACTAAGATTAAGCGCGAGTTTCAGGCAGTTTAGGATTTTGATTGAATGCGAAGCGTTAAAAAAGAAATTAAGCCTTGATTTTTGCTTCTTTGTATCAAGACAAAGAATGGAATAAAATTAAGCCTTGACTTTTGCTTCTTTGTGTCAAGACAAAGAAGAGGTAAGAGCAGGATTGACCTTTGCCTCTTTGTGTCAATACAAAGAAGAGAATAAAAGGAAGCATGATTTTTGCTTCTTTGTATCCAAACAAAGAACAAGATTTATTTAACTTTGCGCGCAACGTGCAAAACCAACAAACACAATGAACATTATTGACATCATCAAAGAAGGCGTCATCAAGGCCGTGCACGAACTGTACGGCGCAGAAATCACTACTGACAAAATCACACTCAATACCACACGTAGGGAATTTGAGGGAGATTACACAGTAGTTGTATTTCCTTTTGTGAAAATCGCTAAGAAAAAGCCCGAGCAGGTAGGAGAAGAGTTAGGGCAGCTATTGGTCCAACAGGTAAAGGAAATCAGCAGCTTTAATGTGGTGAAAGGCTTTCTCAATTTGGTGGTGGATGATTCTTATTGGATGCAATTCTTAAATGACATCTACGAAAATGAGTCGTATGGGCAAAGTCCTGCCAATGGCCAGATGGTGATGGTGGAGTTTTGTTCGCCCAATACCAATAAGCCTCTGCATTTGGGACACATCCGTAACATCTTACTGGGCTGGTCGAGCTATAAGATTTTGAAAGCGGCAGGCTATGAGGTGGTGAGAGTACAGATTGTCAACGATCGGGGTATTGCGATCTGTAAGAGTATGTTGGCCTGGGAGAAATTTTCTGACGGAGAAACTCCTGAGTCTTCAGGCATGAAGAGCGATCACTTTGTGGGCAAATACTATGTACTATTCGAGAAGAAGTTTCAAGAAGAGTACAAGCCGTGGCAGCAAAGTGAGGCCGGACAAGCTATTTTTAATGAAAAAGCCAAGGAAGGCCATGATGAAAAAGCCTTTTTCAAAGCTTATAAAAACACGTATTTTAACGAATACAGCCAGCTGGGAGCAGAAGCTAAAGAAATGCTACAAAAGTGGGAAGCCGGAGATGAAGAAGTACGTGCACTTTGGACTAAGATGAACAACTGGGTGTACGAAGGCTTTGACAAGACTTTCGATCGACTGAAGGTAGAATTTGACAAACTCTATTACGAGTCGAATACCTACTTACTGGGCAAGGATGTAGTGGAGAAAGGCTTGGACAGCGGTATGTTTTATAAAAAACCGGATGGCTCGGTTTGGATTGATCTTGAGGATGCCAAATTGGACCACAAGCTGGTTTTGCGTAGCGATGGTACTTCCGTTTACATGACGCAGGACATTGGTACGGCCATGGTGCGTTATGAGGATTATAAGGTGGACAAAATGGTCTACGTAGTAGCTGATGAACAGAATTACCACTTCCAGGTGTTGTTCGAAATCATGAAGCGCTTGGGCGAGCCTTATGCGGATGGATTGTATCATCTTTCCTACGGTATGGTAGAATTGCCTACCGGGCGTATGAAGTCACGTGAAGGTACAGTTGTTGATGCAGATGATCTGATGGATGAGGTGACCAAGGAAGCGCGTATGAATTCCCAAGAACGTGGTACACTAGAAGATTTAACAGCTGAAGAAGAGGAAGAAATTGTTCGCAAAATTGGGGTAGGTGCACTGAAATTTTTCATGATAAAAGTGCAGGCCAAAAAGCGTATGATCTTCGATCCAAGTGAATCGGTTGATATGCAGGGGCAGACCGGACCTTATGTCCAGAATGCCTATGTACGTGTCCGTTCGGTCTTGCGTAAGGCAGCTGAGTCTGGCATGGATCAATTGACGGATGCACTTTACGAAAGCATACAGCCAGTAGAGAAGGAATTGTTGGGACAATTGTTCCAATTCCCTCAGCTGATCAAGGAAGCGGGAGAAAACTATGAGCCTTCTGATATCGCCAATTTTTGTTATACTTTGGCAAAAACATACCACCGTTTTTACCACGATCATTCGATCCTGAAAGCGGAATCAGAAGGAGCCAAGCAGTTCCGTCTCAAACTAAGTATGGCTACGGCCAACGCGCTTAAGTTTGGAATGGATTTACTAGGAATAGAAATGCCGGAAAGAATGTAAATTTTATTATATGTGAAACGTGCCTTGCACGTTTCACACATATATTAAGAAATATGAGTATAGAAAATCCAAATACGGAGGAGAAATCCTTCAATTTTATAGAGCAAATCATAGTAGAAGATTTAGAAAACGGCAAACATGGAGGAGCCATTCAAACGCGATTCCCTCCTGAGCCCAACGGCTATCTTCATATTGGCCATGCCAAAGCCATCACTGTGAGTTTTGGGATTGCTAAAAGATTCAATGGCAAGGTCAACCTTCGTTTTGACGATACCAATCCGACTACTGAAAGCACAGAATTCGTAGAAAATATCATGAATGACATTCGTTGGCTGGGGTACGAATGGGATGAGTTGCATTTTGCTTCAGATTATTTTGATGATTTGTATGCTTTTGCAGTGACATTGATCAAAAAAGGATTGGCTTATGTAGATGATTCTACTTCAGAAGAAATGGCAGAGATGAAAGGAAATTCTTCTAAGCCGGGTATTGAAAGTCCATATAGAAATCGTACAGTAGAAGAAAATCTGGAATTGTTTGAAGGCATGAAAAATGGCGATTACCCTGAAGGAAGCCGCGTGCTACGTGCCAAAGTGGATATGGCTTCTCCTACCATGCAAATGCGTGACCCAGTGATGTATAGAATCAAACATGAACCTCATCATCGCACAGGAGATAAGTGGAAGATTTATCCCATGTATGATTTTGCACATGGACAATCGGATGCTATTGAGTCGGTAACTCACTCTTTGTGTTCTTTAGAGTTTATCCACCATAGACCCTTGTATAACTGGTTCATCAAAGAGTTAGAAATTTTCCCTTCTCGTCAGATCGAGTTTGCTAGGATGAATGTGGCTTACATGATTACCAGTAAACGTAAGTTGAGAAAGTTGGTAGAAGAAGGACATGTACGTGGCTGGGATGATCCTCGTATGCCTACGATAGCTGGTTTGAGAAGGAGAGGAGTACCACCGGAAGCCATCGTAAATTTCTGTGAGCGTGCCGGTGTTGCTAAGCGTGATAATGTGATTGAAATAGAGTTGCTCGATTTCTCAACCAGAGAGATCTTGAATAAAACAGCAGCAAGAATGATGGCGGTTTTGAACCCGGTAAAACTTATCATTACCAATTACCCCGATGGACAAGTGGAAGAAATGGAAACCGTGAATAACCCGGAAGACGAAAGTATGGGTACGCGCAAAATGCCATTCTCTAAAGAATTGTACATTGAGCGTGAAGACTTTATGGAAGATCCACCACGTAAGTTTTTCCGCCTGGGGCCCGGTAGAAATGTACGCCTGAAAGGTGCTTACATCATCCATTGTGAAGACTTCAAGAAGAACGAAGAAACCGGAGAAATAGAAGAAATCTATTGTACCTACTATCCGGATAGCCGTTCCGGTCAAGATACATCTGGTGTAAAAGCCAAGGGTACACTTCATTGGGTATCTGTGCCTCATGCCATCGATGCGGAAGTAAGGATGTACGATCGCTTATTTACCGATCCAACACCTACCGCACACGAAGACAAGGATTACATGGAATTCCTTAATCCTGAGTCATTGGTGATCAATACCAAAGCGAAGTTGGAACCTGCTTTAGCAGAAGTTAAACCCGGCGAACGCTTGCAATTTATGCGAAAAGGCTATTTCGCTGTTGATGAAGATTTTACACCTGAAAAGCCAGTTTTCAATTTGACAGTGGGTTTGAAGGATAAGTACAAGAAGAAGAAGTAATCATCTTTTCATCCTGTTATCTTTTCATCTTTTCATCTTGTCATAACAGGATAAAAAGATGACAAGATGAAAGGATGAAAAGATGACCCTAGTTAAATTTGACAATTCTACTCATTAAACTATTCCCATCTACGACAAGCTCCACATTATAAATTCCTTCCGGCCATTGAGTGCTATCTATGGTTTCTATTTTTTGGGTTAAGGTTTGTTGATGGATCTGTCTGCCAAGTTGGTCATAGATGATTAAGTTGGCTTGGGTAAAACGGTCGAAAGTATTGAGATCAACAGTGAACTCATTAGTTGTGGGGTTAGGGTAGAAGTTGGCAATGCCAGTAGTACTTCTCCTTGTTACGACTCTGATATCGCTGTATTCTGAATAACCATCCAAGTCGACCATATTGAGTCGGTAATAAGTGGTCGCAAAAGGAAGATTATCTTCAAAAGTATAGAAACTATTATTTCCCTTTGCATTGAGACCACCAAGAAGCTGCCAATCTACACCATTTTCACTCTTTTCTATTTCATAATGAGAGAAATTTGCTTCATAAGCACTTTCCCAGCTTAGCAGATTGACTTGATTCTGAGCTTCTGCATTGAACTCGACCAATTCCACAGGAAGAAGAGATTCTACAGTTACAGCTTTGCTGTTAGTGCTTAATGATAAACAAGCGCCACTACTATTTATGATATCATCCAAGGTGCTTCCAATTAGCGAAGCAAAATTAACAGAATTGCTTCCCCCATCATTGAAGAAGGAAATGCCATATACAGTATAATTTCCTTCCGTTAAGCTTGTAAAATCTGCAGAATTGTTTACTGCAATTAACTGATTGGTGGTATTGTCGAATGCACCATAGGTATAAGCATAATCGACTCCAGGGTCTATGCCCGGAGTTAATAAAGTACCTGGGCCTGTATAAGTAATATCTGTATCCAGACCTTGGAATCCAACGAGAATGACATATTCTACACCAGCAGTAAGATCTGCGGTGAAGCTAGTGAAAGCTACTAAACCACCATCATCAAATAAATTGGTATTTACAAAGCCGCCACATCCACTTAAAATATTGAAGCTGCTTGCTTCGAATATGTTTATCCCCACTAAGGCAGTGCGAGTAAAAGTGTAGGTGCCAGTTGCACTCACTCTAAAATTTTGAGTTTCTCCAAATAAAAAGACGTTTTGATCTTCACATTCGGGAGTGCTATCAAGATTTGGATCTACTCGTACGTTGACAGTGTTATTAGTACTAGCTACAAATGAAAAAGATGGAATCACCATATTAAATGCTTCTGTTAGGTTTAAGTTGAGATTAGCTGAGCCTTCAGGGAAACTAATGGCATTATCCGAACTAAATTCATGAGTAGCAAAGGTACAAGCTGAACTGATCTCAAATTCCCTACTCCAATTGAAAAATGCTACACAT
>JBCBCD010000218.1:0-8950 GCA_038530915.1 Bacteroidota bacterium | reverse complement strand
AAATGTTTAATTTCAATTGATTGGGCCACCAATCGCGGTTGGAATAACCATTTCCTGCTGCATTATTCAAAGTGCCATTCAAAAAAGGACACTTGTCAGCACCATTTACATTATAACTTGTATTATCTCCCATATTGGTTAGATTGAGTTGATTTATGAGCGAAAATTACGATAAACAATATTTATTATTTTTATCAAATGATAAGTAAAACTTATCTAAGCTTAGATCGGAATCTAGTTGCGAGTTTCTTCTTTAGACAAGTTTTTTTCAGCATTTTGGTTCGTTAAATGAGGGAAGAATTTGTCTAATAATCACATCAATCTGTTCACTTTTTGTCCAACCGCGATTGGTGGCCCAATCAATTGAAATTAAACATTTTACGCCAACACTCTGCTTTATCAAATCCTATGGATGCGGATTTTGATTATGCAGAGGAGTTCAAGAGTCTTGATTTGGAAGCAGTGAAACAAGACTTGCATGAATTGATGACCAACTCTCAGGAGTGGTGGCCAGCAGACTACGGTCATTATGGTCCGTTTTTCATTCGCATGGCATGGCATAGTGCAGGTACTTATCGTATACATGATGGTCGTGGTGGAGCAGGTGCAGGTACTTTACGCTTTGCGCCTTTGAACAGCTGGCCTGACAATGCCAATTTGGATAAAGCACGTTTGTTGCTTTGGCCACTTAAGCAAAAGTATGGCAGAAAGATTTCCTGGGCAGATTTGATGATCTTAACAGGTAATATTGCCTTGGAATCAATGGGTTTCAAAACGTTTGGTTTTGCGGGTGGACGTGAAGATGTCTGGGAGCCGGAAGGAGATGTTTATTGGGGACCAGAAACTGAGTGGTTAGGTGATAAGCGTTACACAGGTGACAGAGAGCTAGAAAATCCGCTTGGTGCGGTACAAATGGGATTGATCTATGTAAATCCAGAAGGTCCTAATGGCAACCCTGATCCACTTGCTTCGGCAAGAGATATCCGTGAGACTTTCGGTCGCATGGCAATGAATGATTATGAAACAGTCGCTTTGATCGCTGGTGGTCATACCTTCGGTAAAACGCATGGTGCTGCTGACCCAGATCAATATGTAGGAAGAGAACCTGCTGGTGCTTCTATAGCAGAGCAAGGTACAGGATGGAACAATACATATGGAACGGGAAATGCTGGTGATACCATTACGAGTGGATTAGAGGGAGCATGGACAACAACTCCCATCAAATGGAGTCACAATTACTTTGAAAACTTATTTGGTTATGAGTGGGAACTAACCAAGAGTCCGGCTGGTGCGCACCAATGGACACCTGTAGGTGGTGCTGGTGTTGGTACCGTTCCTGATGCTCATGATTCTGCTAAGACTCATGCACCAATGATGCTTACTTCGGATTTGGCTTTGCGTTTGGATCCGGCATATGAGAAAGTATCTAGGCATTTCTATGAAAACCCTGATGAATTTGCTGATGCATTTGCAAGAGCGTGGTTCAAGTTGACTCATCGTGATATGGGTCCTCGTGCACGTTACTTAGGAGCTGATGTTCCTACTGAAGAATTAATCTGGCAAGATCCGGTTCCAGCAGTAGATCACGAATTAATCAAAGATACAGATGTAGCAGAATTGAAAAGAAGAATTTTAGCTTCAGGCCTTTCCGTTTCTGAATTGGTTTCTACGGCTTGGGCTTCTGCTTCTACCTACAGAGGATCTGATAAGAGAGGCGGTGCTAATGGTGGGCGTATACGTTTGGCTCCTCAAAAAGACTGGCCAGCGAACAACCCAACTCAATTGGCTAAAGTGTTAGAAATATTGGAAGGTATTCAAGTTGAATTCAATGGTGAGCAATCTGGTGGTAAGAAAGTCTCTATTGCAGATATGATCGTATTGGGTGGATGTGCTGGGATTGAGCAGGCAGCAAAAGAAGCAGGACACGATGTGACAGTTCCATTTACTCCTGGTCGTACGGATGCAAGTGCTGAACACACTGATGTAGAATCTTTCTCTATCCTTGAGCCGGTAGCTGATGGCTTCCGCAATTATATGAGAGAGAAATATCCTGTATCTGCTGAAGAAATGTTGATCGACAAAGCTCAATTATTAACACTTACTGCTCCTGAGATGACGGTATTGGTAGGTGGGTTAAGAGTATTGAATACCAACTTTGACCAATCTAATCATGGTGTATTCACAGATCGCCCTGGTGCCTTGACTAATGATTTCTTTGTGAACTTATTGGATATGAGAACTACATGGAGCGCAACTTCTGATGAGCAAGATGCATTTGAAGGTCGCGATCGCATGACAGGTACTGTTAAGTGGACAGGCTCAAGAGTTGATTTGATCTTTGGTTCTAATACAGAACTAAGAGCTATTGCTGAGGTATATGGTTGCAGTGATGCAGGTGCTAAGTTTGTCAATGACTTTATTTCAGCATGGGATAAAGTGATGAATCTGGATCGTTTTGAGTTGGCTTAAACTATAAAATAGTTGAACCAAACTATATAATTCACTTCTGAAAGAGGTGTTCTGTTGCTCAGAACATCTCTTTTTTTGTTATTTACAAGTGAAAATTATTGTACTACTTAGCCAGTATAAATTTCATTAAAATGAATGTCTTACTTATACCCGATAAATTCAAGGGCTCGCTCAGTGCAGAAGAAGTAATCAATTGCATTAGCAATGGGGTTAAAAAAGTATTTCCTAAAACCAAGATTGCTTCAATTTTGGCTTCGGACGGTGGTGATGGTTTTTTGGAATCAGTTGCCCGATATCGAGAGGTAGAAGAAATTGTCGTTGATACAGTAGATCCATTGGGTAAAAAAATAAGGGCTCCTTTTCACTTTGATCTGGTTTCTAAATCGGCATTTGTAGAAATGGCGCAAGCATCCGGTCTGGTCTTATTAAAAGAAGCAGAAAGAAATCCTTTACAAACGTCCACATTTGGTACCGGTATTCAAATCCAAAAAGCCATTGAATTGGGTGCTCGATCTATTTACTTAGGTTTGGGAGGAAGTGCTACTAATGATGGTGGCTGTGGAATAGCTAAGGCATTGGGTTGGGAATTTTTAGATAAAGAAGGTAAAGACTTATATCCGACTGGTAGAAACCTTTCTAAAATCAAGTCCATAGTTCCCAGTAAGTTGACAAGGGGTATTTCCTTTTATGCTGTCAATGATGTGAACAATCCTTTATTGGGTCCATTAGGTGCGTCTCATGTATACGCAAAACAAAAAGGCGCATCAACAGATGATATTCTTTTCTTAGAATCGGCTTTAATACATCTTGCAGAACTGGTAAAAACACAATTGAATAAAGATGTAGCAAAAGTACCTGGTGCAGGAGCTGCAGGTGGAGCTGCCTATGGATTAAAAGCATTCTGTAATGCTAGTTTTCTGAGTGGCATTGATTACATTTTAAACCTCGCTCAAGTCGATGAATTGGTTAAAAAACATAATTTTCAGTTTATTATTACAGGAGAAGGAAAAATAGATGTTCAATCCATCCATGGAAAGCTAATCAGTGGAGTTGTTGATTTAGGAAAAAGACATGATATACCGATTATTGGTGTCTGTGGTAAATTGGATCTTTCCGAGAAAGAAAAGAAAAAACTTCCCATGCTGGCATTGTTGGAAGCAGGTGATCCAAGTGAATCATTAAAGTATAATATGGAAAATGCAGCGGAATTACTGGAAGCAAGTATCTACAAGTTTTTCAGCTCTCTTTAATTTAAGTTTAGTTGCGGTGTTTAGCGTTGAGGTGTTTAGAATCTGCGAAGTGAAGGCATGACTCACACGCTGCCGAAGACTAAAGTGTTTATAAACTAAACCTCTAAACACCTAAACTCAATTGAAACATCAGATGTAACCCTCTTCAATTTACCAGCCCCTATTTTTCTATCATATCCACTACCTTCCTCACTGCATTCTTATGTCCATTCATGATATCATTTTTATCGAATACAGTTAACTCAATCTCTGGTATCAAACCTGTCACTTCAAAATACGCTCCATGGGAATTGATCAACCTCTGATTAGAATAGGTAGTATAAAAATTGCTGATGGATTTGCCCAACATACCAGATTGAATGCCTAAAGTAGGTGTACCCACCAAAGTAACATTAGGTAGAGCATCCATCATCATTCCAAAATTTTCAGCTGCACTTCTACTGATGTCCGTCATGAGAAAGTATACAGGTTTGATATAATGCATAGAGTCTGAAGGATATACAATGACATTATCCTCATCATGAAAAGAGCCATTATTATACACCTGGCTTTTGTAGGCAAAAACAGCTTGGTCTGTAAAAAATCCGGCTACTGTTAAGGTAGCACCATCATAACCACCAAAATTAAAGCTAACATCTACTATGATGGCATCTTTTGATTGCAAATTATAGATGATGTTTGACATATGTTTTCTAATGCTATCTACTTGTTGTTTTCTAGAGAAATCACTACTAAGGAAACCAGCAAAAGAATGTATGTGGATATAGCCCACTTTTTCATTAATGCTCCCCCACTCTATTTTATCATTCAGTACTTTTTGTCCCTCCCCATTGAGCAGTGAGTCCGTAATATTATCGTAGTTGGTGGCAAAGAATAAATTAATATACTCACCTTGACTTTCTATTTCTGTTTGTTGCTTGTAAGCGTTGATGACATCTTCAGCAGAAGGCGTACGTCTGTATTGTCGTGAACTTCCATCGGGAGCAATTACCTTGGTGTGGTGATCTTTTGTGAGTGTAGCTATTTTTCCCATGGTTTCAAATAGTGCATCTTTAGATTTGACAAGGCTATCCTGATATTGTTGGAATAGTGCTGTTCAATTCAAATTCCTTCTGTCAGAAAAGGCATAGTTCTCTTCAAGTGTTTCTAGGTATAAATTAAATTGATCTTCGTCTGAAAGCTTAGTCATTTGGTTAAAAGAAATGCAGGTGTTGGGTATCTCTTCTATTTTGATGAAGTCTTTTTTGGCTTGCAAAAAGTGGGTTGATGTCCCATAATCTGTCAAGTACAAGCCCAAGGTATCATCTCTCATTTCAAAACGACTTTGAGTATTGAGTAATCCTTCCAAATAATCGTTTTTTTCCTTGTAACAATAGGTCTTTGTATAGCTGTACAGCAAAATACTATCTGGTCTTGCTTCTAAATAATAACCATTGCCGATAGACTTCCACACTCCTAAAATTCTTGGATTAACTTTCTGTTCGGCTTTCAGGTAGGTGTAGGGTAAATCAAGATTAGATGCATTGGATTGTTTTTGTTGGCAGGCTGTATTTGCTAGAAAAATTATTAAAACAACTATAAGAGATGGCTTCATGACAGACAGATTGTTTGAGGTAGAACGTCAGGATGTCATTTTTAATGTGCTTTCAGTTCTAATTAAATACCTGAGGGTTGAATCTTTTGATCTTTTGATCTTTATTTTAAGTTCGATTTCTACTGTGATCAAACAAAACTTTCAGTCCATTTTTTTTAAACCGCCCAGACGGGCAGGCTGTGTTGCGCAGAGTTTCGTGGAGTTATACTGCTAATATTAGTCCTTGTAAAACCGCTATTAAAAAGTATAACTTAGAACTTGTAAGAGAAGTAAGTACTCGAGCAATATTAGATTGCTTTTTTTGATCGAGGGAATTTTTTAGCTGGTCAAGGCGCAAAAAGCGCGCATAGCTAGGTTTCTGTAAGCTTTTTGTAACGAAGAACAGCGAAAAAAGGGTCCATCAAAAAAGATAATTTAGTGTTGCTCGAGTACTTAGCTATCATATTGCTGGTTTTCTAGGCCATTACCGCAAGCATATCAAATACTTTTAAACCTAAAACCTTTTTCCCTATCACCTTAGATTGATCCAACGCATCCTCTTTCTTAATTCCTTTGGTAAAAATACGCCAGGCTATTTCATCTTTAATTATTACTTCAGCTCTTGGTTGCGCTTCTAAATGGGTATAAAGCTCCCAGCCTTTATGATATTTTAGAAACCAAACTTTATCTGTTTTCCCCCTAAAAACAAACTTAATTACATCTCCTTGTTCTCCTTCCAAAGATCGATAATGATGTGGAAGGGCTCGAACAGAAGTATCCAGGTAAGGGAAAGACCATTCGTCTTCTAGCAACAATTCTGTTTTACCTGCGGCCAGTCTGATTTGTTGTTGGTGGTGCCATTTTTCGGTATACTCACGTGCTATGTGAAACCAGTTTTGAGATTCATTTTCTCCAGCCCATGCTACTGAAAAAACCGCTTTGTCATGTGGATCAATTGATTTTAAATAATCACAATATTCTTTCCCAGATGCTTTTAATAAGTCAATAATCACTTTAGGACTCAACCTGCGAGTAGCTTGAACCCAGTCGGCATTCAATTGATTTAGAAACTCGACCAGCTCACTGTAGGAATTGACTTCTGCTTTTTCTCCATAATAGTTATCTCTAAGCATGGATAAGGTTCTAAGGTTACCATCCAAAAGATGGACCGCTACATCCTTGACCTTCCATTTAGGAGCAATCGTTTGTAGCTCCCATTCTTTGATTGATAAATCTTCTAAAAAGTGGATTAATAAATCATCCAATTGTGGCAACAAATCAACTAGATAAATGGGTTGTGGTTTCTCCATGTTAAAATGATTTTTTCTGCATAACTGAGTAGAATCAGAATGGGTTCCCTGGTAAGTTTGTTTTGTCTTGAGAATCTTTGGAATAACCTAAAAGTGGTAGATGTTTTACTTTGTGGTAATTTAAGGCCAAGGCAATACATGCCTTCAATTCTTCTTCCGGGACTTCTTCTTTAAGGTCAAAAAGGATGGCTCTTGTATTTTCATAAGTAAACAGATCCCCAAAAACTTCTTTAAAAGTAGGCACCAATTGACTGGTACATTTGAAGTACATGGCATATTGCTCTGGAGACTTTTCTTTCCAGTCAATTCTTATTGTACTTCCTTTTTTGACAAGGTAACTGGGTTCGCCCCATTTTAGGGTTTCTTCCATGCTGGTAATTTTTGGATCCTTTGTAGCCACTTCAATTATTAGAGTCCTTAAATGATTTAGTTTTTCTTTTACATCAGCTGGATAGTCCTGAAACTTGAGGGCCGCAGCAGGATTAATCTTTATTTGTAGTTCGTCCATCAATTGATTTTATTTTTATTCAGTTCGATAGAATGGTAATCAAAAGTAAACGTGTCTTTCTGAGCTTGTACAATCTTAACTTTTTGAACCAATTTTCCATATTCACTTTCTGCCCAATGGGTATTGAATATTTCAATACTTTCAGCTGTATCTAAAGGATTGACCATATCAATTTTTAGAATCAATTGCTCTCTTTCATTATAAGTGAGTTTTACAGGATTGTTAAGTCTGTCTTCAGCAGAGAATGCAATTATCCCATCTTTTATTTTTTCAGAGAAAGAAATACTACTGAAGAAATGTTGTGGATCTATCTGCAATCGATGAAACTCATGACTCCTTACAATTTCAATTACTTCTTTAGACAAGGTATCTACCGGAGTTCCAAGACTATCCAACACAAAACCTTGATTATTAGCTGTGATTTGTGCGTAAAAAGCGGCATCTCTGTATTCAAAGTCTTGATAAAAGATACAACTGCCGTCTTCAAATGATTGCATCTCTGAAACGTACTTACCATTTGGACCTTCACAATTGGCAATGGCATTAATGGCTCTGATGTTATTATATTTTTCATTAAGCTCTAAGGAAATCTCTTTTTCCAGCGGCTCATTACAGGAAAGCAACAGCAATAAAAAAAGGTAAGAAAAGATAGGAAGTTTGCTCATATGAGTATAGGCTTTTAATTTAAAGATTCATGCATCATCTTTTACCAGGTCAATTGCCAAACCGAGTATTTTGTATTTATCCATTTCTATTTTACAATTGAATCTGTTTTTGCCACAAAATCAGTATCAGTACTTACTTTTTGATCCACAAAGGAAATCATATAACAAAGTGTAACCAGGAGCAAAAAAAACTTTCTTTATTCCTATTGACTACTTATTGTTAAGAGCATTCATTGGTAATAACCTGGAATCTTCTAATGCAGCAGTACGATGGCCGGCAATTGCCAAGTAATCTTCATTTTGTGCAAAAGACATAAACTTTTGTACTGATTCATGCTCTACCAAAAGGACGGCATCCCAGTTTTCTTCTTGTGGTCCGATTAAAAAATGCTTACTACTTCCTGTAAATAGAAGTTTGCTACCAGCTTCATCCAGAAAAGGCATGGTTAAATCCATGTAGATCTGATAAGCTTCAGCACCGGAAAGTTCTTTCTCAGGTTTGATATGGGGCAAGTCAGAGTAGTCAGCTTTAATTTTAAATTTCAATAAGTTAAGCATGACTATTTTTCCATTCTGATGGAAATTTTGGTAAAATATTTTCCCAGCTTCAGGACTGGCGTTAATGTACTTTTTCATTGAATGTAGGTTGATTTCTCAATGATTATACGATTATTCTTCTAATGCGTTGATTTTATCAGACACACTTCCTTTTTCTGTCCACCGAATCCATCTAAAAATCGTTCTTTACAAGCAATTTTGTTTGATTATCACAGCTCTCAGTAGGTTTATCACCTTATCAATATGGGTAGTTTTCATCCTATAAAAATTTTCCCCTGTAAATATTTCACTGCTCTACCTCTAATTTTTACTCTGTCTCCAGCTAACTCACAAAATAGTTCTCCTCTTCTATCTGATAGTTGTAAGGCCTTAAGTTTCGTTTTACCTAAACGATCAGCCCAAAAGGGAATCAAGCTACAATGTGCTGATCCGGTTACCGGATCTTCAAAAATACTTGCCTGAGGGGTAAAAAATCTGGAAACAAAATCAACTTCTTCTTGCTCTCCTTGCGCAGTAACGATGATCCCGCCAGGGTCAATATTGATCTGATTTAAGATGGTTTGATCAGGAATAATATTTTTTATATTGTCTTCACTTTCATACAGTAAAACATAATC
>JBCBCD010000217.1:0-8991 GCA_038530915.1 Bacteroidota bacterium | reverse complement strand
CCAACCTGGGAACAAGTTCAAACCAAATACAGGCTGTGAATCTACTCCATTAATGATAGGGAAAGCATAATAAGGTTCTACAATCATGGCACCAAATAGATTCACTCTTAAAGATGCTCCTACACTAAATATCTCTTGCGCATCAGTGTATAAACTAGGTTCGTCCCCTAATTGATTGAAGTCAAAGAAAGCAACTCCCCCATCCACAAATAAGTTGAGATCCGAAAAGATGATATTTGATGGAATAACAGCCAATTGTTTTGGTCCGGTAAAAGGAAGACGTACCTCAAAATTAGAGACAAACATTTTGCTACCTTGTAATGACCTCAGAGATATCCCATTGTCCACTAACAATTGTTGCGCACTGTTGGTATTGTACCCTCTGATAAACCAAGGATTGCCCAGATAAAGTGGAAATAATTGATTGCCATTGCCACCATATCTACCATAGTGATAAGCTCTAAAGGCCAAGGTTACTGGTTTTAAGCGCTTGTACAACCTAATATCTGCTGTAATAGCTGTATAGTTAAACTCACCGGAAAACTTGCTAGCTCCTATTCTAAACCGATGGCCATCCAATGGAGCCGTGAGACCAAATATGGAATTGTCACCAACTATTGCTCCACCAAAATCAAACAGACTAAATCCAGGTGCAGAAGGAAGCCTCTCTCTTTCCTGAAATATCAACTGACCAAATCCATTGTAATAATTATTGAAGCGATCTCTACGCTCACTGAATCGAGTGAAAGACCCTTGAGCTTCTATTCGCAAGGTTGTGCTAAATGGATAGAAAGCAAATACACTGGCTGAACTCTGGAAAATACGCTGTATGTCAAACTCAAAGAGGTCAGCTAGCGCAGCAGGATTGCCATTATTATCAAACAAAGTATCTACCCCGGCATATTGACCACCCACCAGCCTGAAAGGAATGTGAGCAAGTGCACCACCCCAGTTGAGTCTGTTCTTACGGTTGATATAAGCGACAGAACCACCAAAATCTGAAATTTCTCCATTCAGGACAGCACTGGCAAAAATTTGATTGTTGCCAACAATATCACTGAAAAGCATATCTATACCACCAGCTACTCCTGCAGTGGTTCCTATAGCTGCATTATTGCCCACACCCACGCCTACACCAGCGCTACCACCAATATAATCCAACTGAAATTTGGATTTGTAGGGGATTTCTTGTGCTGGTAGAGTAGCCAGGTCACCCAATTGATCGAGTGACTGTAGTTGAGGATCTACCATTTTGGGCGCTTGAGGATTTACCCTTGGTAGTGTTGCTGCAGCAAAATCTACTGCATCAGGACTTACTTCTTCATTTAAGAAATCATCTGGCTTGGCACTATAAATAGAATAGGTATTGCTGTTGAAATAGGTATACAGCACCTTATCTCGCTTTCTAGACATACTAATAGCCGGAGCGTAATGTGTGATGCCACTTACTCCTGTCAATAATTTCGTCAATTGATATACTTTACCGGTAGTCGGTTCATAACGGTAGATGTTGCGATAGCCATCGTGATTAGATAAGAATACAATATTCCCATTAGAATCTTCCTGTGGGTTGAGATTATCGGCACCTGGGAAAATATTGATTTGCTCAATGCCGCCACCTACTACATCGAGGACTGCGAGATTGAATGTCCATTTACCATTCGTACGGCCATTTTCAAAACTCAAGCGGTCAGTAGAGTAATAAATGCGCTGTCCATCTGCAGACCAATGAGGATGCAATTCAGAATAGACATCATTGGTCAGTTGGGTCACTTTACCATTTCTCACATTATAAGTATACAGATCGTGTTGACCATCTGCCAGGCCAGAGAAGACTATCGTTCTTCCATCAGGTGACCAGCTTGGGTTGCTGAACGCAGGTACTTCATCAAGATAGATCGTCTCTAGCGTTTTTCCGGTCAGTGCTTCTTTTATAATGAGCACATTTTTACCTCTACTAAAGCCTACAAATGCAAAACGCTTGCTATCCGGCGACCAGGTTCCGGCTGATTCTATGTAATTAAACGCATCAATGTGTCCACTCTTAGAAGCACTTGCTACCTGGCGAATGATTTCTCCCTTTGCTACATCTGCAATAAATAAATCATTGCTGAATAAGTTTTTCTCAGACAAGAATATCACATATCTACCATTAGGACTAATCTGTGGAGAAATATTCAATCGTCCTGTATTGCCTTTGAATAACTTCTTGCCACTAAAGGCTTCTTTTTCAGCCCAAAGAAAGTCCTTATAATGGTTCTTAACAGCTTTTTGCCATAGCGTAGATAAGTTTTCAGAACTCATCCCAAGAACAATTCTACTAGCTTGATCAAAACCGTAAGATGCGGTAGCACGATAAAACTCCTCAATTACATCATCTCCCTTTAAGCCTGTCAAAAAGACCCAAAAGGCTTGACCATAACGATAAGGAAAGTATTTAGCAGGGTTATTCAAATCTTTTAGGCTAGGTACATCATCATTAAGTACAGCGGTACGCATCCACATGGAGGTATGGGCATCTACACTACCGATAGACATATACTCAGCTAAGCCTTCAACCATCCAGAGCGGCAGATTGGCGATGTTCCTTAATGAAGTAGAATCTCCATTGATGACTATATTGTATTGAAAGGCATGGACCAATTCATGTCCTAAAACGTGGAAGGTCTGCTGATTGGACATAGCAATCGGCATAATTACCCTGTTTTTGAATGCTTCGGTAACCCCTCCAGTTCCTACTCCTACCGAGCCTTGAATGGCATTAGTCTGTTGAAAATCTGCATGATCATTATAAAAAATGATGGGGTTGCGATTTTGTATCGTATCTAAAAAAACACGCTGGTGTAAACGATACCACTGCTCTGAGTACATGGCCATACGGTTCAGTACTGCTGGGTTTTTCAGATAGTGGTAGATCTCGAAGTTAGGTGTTTGATACACTTCGAAGTCAAATGACTCGTAGTTGGGCTTATTGCGGCCAAAATATTGCGCTTGCAATGAAGTGGCAAAAAACAACAAGCCGAGCCCTAACCATAGAATTTTATTCCATTTCATATCCGACTTATTTTTTCTCATAATTATGTATTAAATATAGTTTTCTAAATGTATTATGGTCTTTGGTCTCTATTCTCTATTCTTTGGTCTAGTACAGTCCTTAGCTTAGACCAAAGACAACCAGAAGTATCTCTATTTATTATTTGATAGCTCTCACTTGAATAATACCAAGTTTTAAAGAACCTCCTCATGGATTTAAAACCGACATATTAACAACTGTTAAAAGGCGAAAGTCTGTGATAAATTTTTATGTCCTCGTTAAAATTGTCTTAAACCAAAGAAGTACGTAAGTTTACTGACATAAGTAATTCTGTTAACTACTTTCAATTATCCTATTTCACTAAAATCACTCCAATTGAAAATAACGTACACTTACAAAGTATTGACTATCATTGGCTTGCTGACCGTTGGGTTGAGCTCGCTAAAAAGCCAGGTAACTATTCCTTTTGAAAAG
This sequence comes from Bacteroidota bacterium, assembly GCA_038530915.1. Taxonomy (GTDB): domain Bacteria; phylum Bacteroidota; class Bacteroidia; order Chitinophagales; family Saprospiraceae; genus JANQPA01. The sequence goes on along the minus strand of JBCBCD010000217.1, from coordinate 5,483 downwards.
GATGACAATTATTCAGCTTCTTATGAAGAGGCTATTTCACTTTATCAAGAGCTGGCAAGGCAACATCCCGGGCAATTGCAATTGACAACCCATGGTATGACGGATAGTGGTTATCCACTTCATACTGCTGTCCTTTCTTTGGATGGTGTTTTCGAACCTGCTGCCATTAAAGCACTCGACAAGCGCATTTTATTCATTAACAATGCCATACATCCGGGCGAACCTTGTGGTATAGAAGCTACACTACTACTATTTAGAGACTTTTTAGAAAAAAAGATACCACAAAAGTCATTGGAAAAGGTAGTTTTAGTCGCTATCCCATTTTACAATATAGGCGGTGGTTTGAATCGAACGGCATATAGCCGTGCTAATCAAAAAGGACCTGTGCTGTATGGATTTAGAGGAAATGCTAAAAACTTGGATTTAAATAGAGACTTTATCAAGTGCGATACCAAAAATGCCCAGACATTTAATCAAATCTATAATCATTGGAAACCCGAAGTATTCATAGATAATCATACTTCTAATGGTTCTGATTATCAATATACTTTGACACTGATTGCTACACAGCACAATAAGCTCAATCCTCACGTAGCTGAGTTTATGAACAACACACTCCTACCTCAGCTTTATGATGAAATGAGTAAAACCGATTGGGAAATGATTCCTTATGTGTATGCACGTTCTACGCCGGATAAAGGCATCCGTGGTTTTCTCGATCTTCCTCGTTACTCTTCAGGTTATGCTGCTTTGCACAATGCTATTTCCTTCATGCCGGAAACACACATGCTCAAGCCTTATAGAGGCAGAGTAAAAAGTGTATACACCTTTATGCAAAAAATGGTAGATGCAATGGCTGAGCATAGTGAAGCCGTAAAAATGGCTTACCAAAAAGCCATTCAATCAGATTTGGAAAGGACCTCTTTTGATCTAAACTGGACATTGGACAATGAAAAGAGTGATGAGATTATGTTTAAAGGGTATGAAGCCGCCTACAAGCCTAGTTTGATCTCAGGCAAGGATCGATTGTATTATGATCACGACAAACCCTTCGAAAAAAAGATTCCATACTTCAACTACTATAAACCGACTTTGTCTGTGGAAAAACCTGTTGCCTACATTATTCCTCAGGCTTATTACAAAGTGATTGAGCGCCTAAAGTGGAATGGCGTAGAGGTACAGCAGCTTACTGAAGATACAGAACTGGAAGTAGATTACTACTACATCGATGATTACAATACCGGTCGTGGTCCATATGAAGGTCACTACCTACATAGTAACGTAAAGGTTTCTACCAAAACCATGAAGTACGTTTTTAATAAAGGAGATTATGTCGTAAAGATGAATCAGGCAGCCAACAGATACCTGATATCTACTTTGGAACCTCAGGCGCCGGATGCATTTTTTGCATGGAATTTCTTTGATGGTATTTTGAATCAGAAAGAATACTTTTCAAGTTATGTTTTTGAGGATTTGGCGCATGAGTATCTCGAAGAAAATCCTGACTTGAAAGCCAAATTAGAGGAACGCAAAAAAAATGATCCAAAATTTGCGGAGTCTGGCAGGGCACAATTGGATTTTGTATACAAAAATTCTCCCTATTATGAAGCAACGCATCGTAGATATCCGGTAGCTCGTTTGATTAAAGAAACGTATTTACCGATGAAGAGTAATTAATGTGGTTAGAGGGTTAGAAGGTTAGTGGTTAAATTAACCACTAACCTTCTAACCCTCTAACCAAAAATCAAAATTAGTGAAGTATGTTGTTGACATTCATCGGCTTATACTTACTAACGACTCTAATTATCGGTTGGTGGGCTTCTCGACGAGTTAAGAACACCAAAGACTTTGTTATTGCCGGGCGAAATTTACCTTTATTCATTGCAGCTTCTGCTCTGTTTGCAACTTGGTTTGGTTCTGAAACAATTATGGGAGCTTCTTCTGAGTTTGTCGAGCATGGGCTATTAGGGGTCATAGAAGATCCGTTTGGTGCTGCTTTGTGTTTGATTCTGGTGGGAGCCTTTTATGCAAGGCCTTTGTATAAACTCAATATTCTGACCTTCAATGATTTCTTTAGGATTCGCTTCAGCCAAAGAGTGGAACTGATTTCAGCCATTTTCATTGTTCCTTCTTATTTTGGTTGGATAGCCGCACAATTGGTGGCAATGGCTATTATTTTACAAGTAGTAGCCGGGTTGCCTTTTTGGGTAGGCGTGGCTGTTTGTGCACTCATTGTTGTCGTTTATACCTATATCGGAGGAATGTGGGCTGTTTCTATTACAGATACGGTACAAACGGTGATGATAGTAGGCGGTTTGTTGTATTTGGCGGTTACGCTGTCCAAGAGGGCTGGTGGTTTTACGGCTGTTGTTGAAAGTGCTCCGGATGGATTTTTTCAATTCTTTCCGGATCGAAGTTTTGAAGCCATTGTAAGCTATATAGCCGCCTGGATTACGATAGGTTTAGGATCAATTCCTCAGCAAGACATTTTCCAACGAGTCATGGCTGCTAAAAATGTCAGAACATCGGTCAATGCTTCCTATCTATCAGGAGTGATGTATTTGACGATAGGAATGATTCCGCTCTTTATTGGCTTATGTGCCAATGTAATTTATCCCAATTTACAATTGGACGATAGCCAGATGATTTTACCGACCATAGTAATGAGAGAGGGAAGTTTATTGTTGCAAGTCTTCTTTTTTGGTGCGCTATTATCGGCCATTTTAAGTACTACTTCAGGTGCAATGCTGGCTCCGGCTACAGTTATTGGAGAAAACCTGATCCGCCCATATGTGAAGATCAATAGCGATCAACAGTTATTGTTGATCATGAGGTTGTCGGTTATTTTTGTCGCTATTTGTTCTGTCTTAATGGCTTATTGGGAGGGAGATATTTACGATTTGGTTGGACAGTCATCTGCTTTGAGTCTGGTGTCCTTATTTGTGCCATTAACTGCGGGTTTGTATTGGAAGCGAGCATCTGATGCAGGCGCTATGGCTTCTATCCTTGCAGGAATGATTGTCTGGATTTATTTTGAGTTTATCCGGCCGATTACTATTCCTAGTCTTATTTTAGGTGGACTGGCTAGTCTTTTTGCGATGATTATTGTAAGTTGGATCAAACCTTCGAAAGTGTAGGGTTTAGGGTGTAGTGTGTAGCGGGAGTTCTAATGTTTTGCCCCTAATGGGACTGAAAAAAAGGCAGCTGATTTGAAAAACAGGTGTCAAAATGACAATTTTATAGTTTTGGTAAGCATTTTGCTTTTATATAATTCGATAAGACATTTTTGAAAAACCTTATAGCAACATAGATGACATACGATAATTTCACAATAAAAGCACAAGAGGCCATCCTAAAGGGACAGCAGATTGCATCCGGGATGGACCAACAGCAGGTGGATACACCACACTTGATTTTAGGGATAATGGAAACGGATGATAACGTTGCCAAGTTTTTATTCCAAAAATCCGGTGCCGTAATTTCTACCTTAAAAAGAAAACTGGATGAATCGGTAAAGACGTATCCAAAAGTAGATGGCGCTGATAAGCAATATCTAACTGGGGATGCTAATAAGGCCTTGAGTAGAGCGAAGAAAGCCTTAGCTGATTATGGTGATGAATACATCTCTATGGAGTTGATCTTACTAGGGATTGTCACAGGTAAGGATAAAGGAGCCATCATCCTCAAAGAGCAAGGTGTAACGGAGGAGACCTTAAAGAAAGCCATTGAAGAACTGCGCAAAGGACAAAAAGTAACCGATCAAAGTGCAGAAGAAAGCTACAATGCATTGAGCAAATATGCAATCAATCTGAATGAAAGAGCAGAATCTGGTAAGCTGGATCCCATCATTGGTCGCGATGAAGAAATCAGACGTGTATTGCATATCCTTTCCCGTAGAAAGAAAAATAATCCATTGTTGACTGGTGAGGCTGGTGTAGGTAAAACAGCCATCGTAGAAGGGATTGCCTGGAGAATTGTAAAAGGTGATGTGCCAGAAAACCTTAAGTCTAAGAAGATATATACCCTGGACATTGCGGCTTTGATTGCAGGAGCAAAATACAAAGGAGAGTTTGAAGAGCGCTTGAAAGGTGTAATCAAAGAAGTAACCAATGCTGAAGGACAAATCGTCCTGTTTATTGATGAGATCCATACATTGATTGGTGCAGGTGGTGGACAAGGAGCTATGGATGCCGCTAATATTCTTAAGCCTGCTTTGGCGAGAGGTGAATTGCGTACCATAGGTGCGACTACTCTGGATGAATACCAAAAGTATTTTGAAAAAGACAAAGCCTTGGTTCGTCGTTTCCAAACGGTAACCATCAATGAGCCAAGTGTAGAAGATACCATTTCTATTCTTAGAGGATTACAAGAGCGATACGAAGTATATCATAAGATCGAAATCCTTGATGAGGCTTTGATTGCAGCAGCCGAGCTTTCCAATCGATACATCATGGACAGACACTTGCCCGATAAGGCAATTGATCTGATTGATGAAGCGGCGGCTCGTTTGAGATTAGAATTAGACTCTGTTCCTGAAGAGATAGATGAGATGGATCGTAAGGTTAGGCAGTTGGAAATTGAGCGAGAAGCATTGAAGCGTGAAAATACGGATAGAAAATTGACTGTAATCGATGGACAGATTGCCAATGCAAAAGAAGAAAGAGATTCGCTAAGAGCAGCCTGGAAAGGAGAAAAAGAGCTCATTGATACTATTCAAAATATCAAAAAGCGCATTGAAGAGCTGGAAATGGAAGCGGAGAAAGCAGAGCGCAATAGTGATTTTGAAACAGTTGCTAAAATCCGCTATGGGGAGTTAGAAAAGCAAAAAGTAATGCTTAAAGCAGCGGAAGAGCAACTAGAGCAACTACCAGAAGAAAACCGCTTTACCAACGAAGAAGTTACAGCCAATGATATTGCAGCAGTTGTAGCAAGATGGACAGGTATTCCAGTGGCAAAGATGATGCAAAGTGAAAAAGAAAAGCTACTCAATTTGGAATTAGAAATTGGTCAAAGATTGATTGGTCAAAAAGAGGCGGTAGTAGCAGTTGCTGATGCAGTGCGTAGAGCAAGAGCTGGTTTACAAGATGAAGATCGACCAATAGGTTCTTTCATTTTCCTTGGGCCTACAGGGGTAGGTAAAACGGAGCTGGCGAAGACTCTGGCAGAAATATTGTTTGACGATGAAAAAGCAATGACGCGTATTGACATGAGTGAGTTTCAGGAGCGTCATGCGGTATCTCGCCTGGTAGGTGCGCCTCCCGGTTACGTAGGTTATGATGAAGGTGGGCAGTTGACTGAAGCAGTGCGTCGCAGGCCTTACTCCATCATTTTGTTGGATGAGATAGAAAAAGCACATCCCGATACCTTCAATATCTTATTGCAAGTACTGGACGATGGTCGATTGACCGATAACAAAGGGCGTATTGCTAACATTTTCTAATGCTATCATTTATCTTATTCAGCTTGTTCAGTAGCGACTAATT